>JANQPW010000505.1 GCA_028285285.1 Silvanigrellales bacterium | reverse complement strand
CGGAACGGATCACTTCGAGATACTGGTATGCAAAGCTGCCCCTGAATCACAATCAACTGAAAAAGTTACTTCTAACTGCAGATGGAACGATGACCTTTCGGGACACAGGCGGAGCTTCTCCTTCAGGTTCTGAGAAGCTCATTCAACACTGGGCTTCGCGCCGGCATGGAGATCACATTGAATTGCTGGTGTGTTCAGAAAAGACCCAAGTGTGTTTGGACGAAGAGGATCATCCCAGCCGCCTGTTTTCGTTTTCGCTTGATGCCAATGAACTTCAGAGGATCATCCCAAGCTCTCTGGAACTTTTCGATCACATGGAAGAGGACAAGGAACCCTGATCAATCAGACTCTGTTGAAACGCCTTCAAAATGCTTCACCGGCTCTACAAATCGCCCTGGCTCTTCAAAAGTGCGGGTAGTGACCAGCACCTCTCGGTCGTGAGATTCCATAGCATTGAAATGACTTTTGAGTGCAGTTTCTGTTCAGCCATGCGCGGGAGATCCAAGGGGGAGGCTGATGATCAAATGTAAATCAGATTGAGAAAAATCTCGGATGACATTGAACAGTCAACCGAACTTCGGTATCTGTTGAGTTCAACAATGAGTGCTGAGACCATCGGGCTCTGAGACTGATTTCACATTCACAAGAGGTCAATTCAGCAATGGATCCGTTGAGCCAGGCGCTCGTTGCGGGCAGCCTGGCTGGGGTTGCTGCGACGCCAAAGAAGTTGAGATTTTGGGTTGCCTTTGGAGCCTTGGGGGGCTTGTTGCCCGATTTTGATGTGCTGATTCGCTCGGCTCAGGATCCCCTTCTGGCATTGGAGTACCACCGGCACTTCAGCCATGCTTTGATCTTTGCTCCCGTTATTGGTGCTGTGATGGGACTGCTGGTGTGGTTGAAGCCTTCTTGGCGTTCTTTTTCTCGAGATGTGTTTCTCGCCACCACGTTGGGAGCCACGACCCATGGTCTGTTGGACGCCTTAACCAGCTATGGCACGCACCTTCTTTGGCCGTTTTCAAACACACGTTTCGCTTGGAGCTTGGTTGCCGTTGTTGACCCCATTCCCACATTGAGTGCTTTGATTCTGCTTTGTGTCGCGTTGCTGAAAGGGTCACGTTTTGGATCAGGTTTGGCTTTAGGCTGCTTTGCACTTTATTTGGTTTGGTGTGGTTACCAATCTCATCGTGTCTCCACATTGCAATATCAGGTGGCTCTTCAACGTGGTCACGTGCCGCTGAAGAGAATGGTGAAACCCACATTGGGAAACACGGTGGTTTATCGCTCAGTCTACTCGCATGATGGAATCTATTGGATTGATGCCATCCGTGCGGCACCCTTTTCTGAACCCCAGCTTTGGCCCGGTGAACCGGTGCCTGCATTTCAAATTCCCGATCACATAACAAAGGATTCATTTGACTTGAACACACAAGAACAAGACTTGCTTCGGTTTGGCCGATTAACGGATCATCACCTCACACAAGATGAGTCGGGTTTCATCAGTGACGTCCGTTTTTCTATGATCGCACACAAAGCGCGGCCCATGTGGGGCATCTCACTGGATGCGCAAAGGCCACAGGAGCACGTCGAATACCGGGTTAGCCGGGAAATGAGTCGCGAAGAGCGATCAGCCTTCTTTCGCTTTTTGTTTTCCGGTGAGTGTGAGGTCTGTGAGCCGATCAAAACCCACTATGGCGCACCTATTCCTTGACTGTCTCAACAACCTTTATGTGAAGCCCAAGGACACCTTCTTTTTCTTGGGCCTCCAATGACCACCAGTTTAAGAAGAAATCGAGATACTTTTGTTTCTTGGTCTTGTCGAACAGTTCACTTGGTAAAGAGTCAATCAATTTACAAAAGTTTGATGCCGGATACTTCTTTATTAACTGAGCTGTGTACTTGCGCTTTCTACCTGGTTCCTCGACATACTCAAAGTAGTCTCCGTCTTCGAGAGGACTCCAACATTCTTCGTCGAGTCGAAAATCAATGCCTCCACCTTCCGCAAGGAAGCGCTCAAACCCACCTGTTGTGATATCCATAGTTAGCTTAATTGTTTTCACAGCTCGCTCACTCATACATAGGTAGTCATGCGCATTTGCGGCACCTCAATCACACCGAAACAATTTCATTATAGCTGCAGTGGCGGGGCTCGGCAAATCCAGTCTTTTCAATAGGGTGCGCGGTGAGTTGAAATGGATTGGCCAAATGGTCAGCCTTCAGCAGATCTCAAACTGCTTCACCCATGTGAACAAGAGCGGCGCGAAATTGTTTCGTTATTCGAAGAGGCTGAAAATTGGCCCAGCCTGGTTTTCAGTACCGTGGTGACACTCCCCTGAGTTGTTTATGAATGAACACACCAAATAAAAGGAGAGAACATGTTGGTAAAAGTTTTGGGACAAAAAGTCGCAGGTTGTGTTTCTGTTTCTATGGCTGCCCTATTGGCATCCGTTTCAATTGCTCAGGCAAACGACTCTATTGATGATGTCAACCTCGATGAAATTCTCGCTGAGCACGAGCACCTCATTTCAGGTTTGCTTCCTGTGGGGCCCGTTTTGCCCACAGAAGGCGACTACACCTACACCCGCGTGCGGGAAGTGGTTTCAAGTTGCAACGACTCTTTCTTAGCGGCTCCTGAAAACGTTGCGGTGTCCGACACAACTGAAGACTCTTATATGCTCAACTTCCCAGGTTCTGACGAGTTGGGGCTGCCTGCTGCCTCAATTTCGTGCGGATTCTTTGGCGAAACGCCCGCTGCACATTGCGGTCCATTCTCTGGTGAGTTCACCGTTCCCGGGCTTGATGCCAACGTGCGCGTGCGCAAAGCAAGCGTTGGGGGTTGGATGAATGGAAGCAATTTTGTGCAGCTGGAAGCGAAGCTTGTCTCTTGCCAAGGAACTCAGTGTGAAGAGTTCGGTCGCGCATGGGGCGGAGATGACTTCAGCTTTGGCGAGCGGGGCATTTGCTTGAATGTCGTTGTTCAATCAGGCTCGAGTGCAGGCCTGTGAGAAATATCACCAGATTTTTTTGGTCGGCACCGTGATTTGATCGGGCCGTTGCAGCTTTGCTGCCGCCACGCGAAGGTCTTCCTGTCGTGTGGAATTGTTGGGGTGCGTCGAGAGCCAGTTTGGCGGGCTTGACGCACCCACTTTCTTTTTGTGCGCCGCCATGCGCCCCCAAAGCGCTGCGGCTTCTTGCCCGTCAAACCCGGCAGCAACCATGTACTTCAGCCCAATGCGATCGGCCTCCGACTCTTGGAAGCGCACAAAGGGGAGAACAGCCCCCACTTGTGCTCCCAGCCCCAGGGCTGCCAGTATGGGGGTCCGCAGTTTAGAATCGCTCAAAGCCAGGTCGGAGGCCTGGAGGCCCAGTTGGAGCAAAAGTCCCTGGCTCATACGCTCGTTTCCGTGCTTGAGGGTGGCGTGGGCGATTTCATGGCCAATCACCGCAGCGAGCCCAGCGTTGCTTTGAGCAATGGGCAATATGCCAGTGTAGATACCGATTTTTCCCCCCGGCAAACAGAAGGCGTTGATCTGCTCACTTTCAAAAACTCGAAACTCCCACTTGAAAGCAGCACCGGAGGCTTGTGTGACCCGTTGAGCGATGCCGCCAATTGTTTCCTTCAGAGCCGCATTGGTGGTTTCCTTCTCCGTTTTCGCCATCTCTAGAAAGGCCTGGTGCCCCAAAGCATGCATTTGTGATTCGGGCAAGATGGCGAGACTCTTTCTTCCCGATTCAAGTGTGGTGCATTGAACGTTTGCCATTGCCAAGGCACAGAGGGCTCCGAGAACCGAGCTCAAGCCTACCACCAGGCGAGTTTTTTTCGAACGTGGCTGTGCGATTCGGACAGTGTGCTTCTTTACGAAAGGCATTTTTTGAACTCCCCGTGATGTCAAGAAAGGCATCCCTGAACGATTTTCTGGTTTCCTAGCCTTTGAAGACTTCTGATGCAATGGCGAACCCGCTTCTGTGTCTCTTGTGCTTGCGCATTTTCGTTATCAGAGGGGTCCTTGTTAAGTAACAAGACAATATTGTCTGTTTACATTGCGCTGAGCCCCCGCTAGCTTTTGCCTTTGACGGGTCAATTCAATTGGGAGGAAGGGACTTTATTATGCAACATATTGATAACAGTAATAAATTTTTCCGGAGCAATGGGTTCCGTGGGTTTTCAACCGCAGCACTTTTTCTTTTGCTTGCAGCGCCCGCTGTGGCCCATCCGGGGCGTCATGCAGAGCCCCAAACCCCTCAGGGTGGCATTGTGAGGATTGAAATTGGACCTGCCGATTCCTTCGAGGAAGAAGAAACTTCGCAGTTTAAGGGAGAGCTGCGTCAACATGTTTTGGCTGAGCGCAGGGAAAACCGGCGGCTGCGAAAACGACTGCGCCGCCTGGAGCGAGCTGTTCGGCAGCTGCAAGAGGAGCTGTTCGACTCTCGAGGTCACAGCGGCGTGTACCACAGGCCTGTGATCGTTCCAGCACCCGTAGCTCCAACGGTTGAATTTGCATGTATGTTGGAGACGAGCCTGAGTGGCACATTTGTAGCTCGGGCCGCCAGTAAAGTGGAAGCAACAGCCGCCGTGCTGCAGCGCTGCAACAATGCTATGGCCCCCTTTTGCGAGCGAAAAGAGGTGGTTTGTGAGAGATCTTTGGCCCATTGAGCCGCGGGTAGGAATGCCTATCTCACTGACTTCACATTATTTTTAGGTATTCCTCCAGTCATCCACTTGAAATCCGAAACGAAAGGAGTCGTTTTTGTTACCGAGAGGGTGTG
>JANQPW010000469.1 GCA_028285285.1 Silvanigrellales bacterium | reverse complement strand
ATCGACTATGCTGCCGTATCTCCAGGAGGAGCTTATGCCGGGGCTTTCAACGTTCTCACTGAAGCTCTGGCTGTTCTCAGCCCTGTTGCTGAGGACACGGAAGCCAGCAAAGTGGCTTTTTGGGTCAATGCTTACAATATCTCAATGATTCGTATTTTGGTTGAACTCGGAGTGCCTGAGAAAGTGCCATTAGACTTTGTCACGGGAGTTTTTGGCTCGCGGAAGAGTCTCGTTGCCGGTGTGGAGGTGACCCTCGATCAGATTGAATTCCGGATCTTGAAACTGGCGAATCCCCGCGGTCGCGAAGTGACGCTGGAGCCGAGCTTGCAGCCGGCAGAAAAGCAGCCAGCGCTTCATGTGGCCTTGGTTTGTGGGGCCATCAGCTGTCCAAAAATTCGGCCATTCGCTTACCGCGGACAGCCGCTCAATCAAATTCTTGAAGAAAATCTTTACATGTTTCTGAACAACGATAAGCTTCATTTCATAGCAGAAAATGGCTCTTATAGGGTTTCTACGCTGCTCAACTGGTTCGCAGAAGACTTCGAGTTGCTCACGGGTGAGGATAAGTCTTTCCTTGCTCAGCGCTTTGTTTTACCAGAGTGTCGAAATGATGCAGACTCCCTCATAGCACTTTTTGAGGGTTTGACATCCTTTAAAAATTTGCAGTTTGTTACGTATGATTGGTCTGTTAATTCTCAATAGTTTTAAGGAGAAAGAGTTATGAAAAGCATGGTAAAAGTTCAGTTGGGTCTCACTGCTGTTGTTGCAGCTGCTGGAGTGGCTTTCGCCGCTGGCCCAATTGACCTTTGGACAACAGACGATGGCTACGTTTACGTAGACCAAGGCTACATCAATGAAGAAGGTAACCTCACCTTCTCAAACAAAGCTATCAGCGGCTCAACAACTGAGCTTCGTTTGACCCTTGCAGCAGGAACAGGCAGCTTGACCGAAGAAGCCCGCTTTGTGGGTACTGTTGAAAATGGCGCCGCCACTCCACTGGCTGTTGACATTGTTGAAGCGAACGAAGACTGGACTCCTGTTCAGGGCGCACCTGAAGCAACTCTGTCTATCGAAACAGGTGACAAAGATGTTATTTCTGGTGAGCTCTTCGGATACGAAGTGAATGCTGAGTCATTGCAACTTCAAGACTGATTTGAGTCTGAATTTGCGTTGAGAGTCCCCTTCAGCGGATCGTCGTGTGCGAGCTGAAGGGGATTTTTTTGTGCCGAGAGGGAATGATTGTGAACAGAGAAGGGGGTGAAGAGTCATGACACTTGTGCTTTTGCGAGGCCTCGGAGTTTTTCTTACGCTCTGCGGAGCGCCGACTTTGGCGCTGGCCGGAGGGTGGGTGAAGCAGCCTGCCGACTACTATGTGAAGCTCGGCTATGGGTTGCCGCAAACCCAAGAGTTTCGCCCGAGCGATTCTTCCGGAGCCGAAAAGCGTGACATGATCACCGAGTCTTATTCCCTCTATGGTGAGTTGGGTGTTCCCGCGAAATGGCCACTGCAGGTTTCTCTCTCTGCGGCTTACAAATCGGTCACAAACAAATCGGTAGATGTGGAAGACAGTTTTAAAAATGCAAGCTTTGCTGACACCCGGCTCGTGACCAGCCACGGGATCTTTTCTGGCAACATTTCTGAAAGCTTTCCCTTGGGTGTGGCAACCGCAGGTCGCTTGGGGGTTGTTTTGCCCACAACTCCCAACGAATTTCGCCAGGGAAATGAATCCAACCGCTTTGATGATGTGCCAGCTTCACGCACAGATTTGATTTCTTCGGTTGATCGGGGTGTGGCATCGGTCATTGTGGGTGGAGGCCTGAGTCTTTCCTATTCCCCCGTTTGGTTTTCTCTCGATCTGGATGTGACAGCTCCCTATGAAATGATCTTTGCCACTCAGAAGCTCGCTGCATCTTTGGGTGTTGGGCTCCCCTTCAACTCTTGGCTGCAGCTCACAGCCAGTCGCACCGGGGAAACAGCCCCCTTTCTGGATGGTGATCGTGCAGAAGAAGGCACGAAGACGGACTCCTCTGCAGCACTTTCGGTTGGCCTCACCGTTTATCGAGGCCTTGCTCTCGAGGCAGAAGCTGCATACAACCAGACTTCAGTTGAAGACATTGCCGATTGGCAATCCTATAGCGTGGGTGTGAGCTACCGGAGTCTGTGAAACGCTCACAGAAAACTCTGGGGCATTTGATACGGAGAGGGTGCCAGTGAAATTTGCTGTGGTTGCTCCCTTCCTGCTCATGGCTCTTTTTAGCTGCAGCATTTGGGTTGTGAAATTCCACCCCCGGCTTGCAGAGGCCGAGTTGCCAACTCAGGTCGCTTCGCTTCTTGTTGTTGCTGTGCTCTTCGCTCTTCCCTTTCTTTATTTGCTGCGTCAAAATCAGAACAAGATGGACTGGCGAGCCGGCGCTGTGGCTGTTTTCCTGGGCTGTGTGTTCACTCCATCCTTCTTGGAAACCGATCAGTTTCGTTACATTTGGGATGGGCTTCTTGCTGCTCAGGGAGTGAACCCCTTCCGGTTGGCTCCGGCCGAAGTGGAGAGTCGAGAGGCTCACTTTTGGGCCATGCACATCAACCATCCTCAGCTGCCCACCATTTATCCACCTTTTGCTCAGTTCGTGTTTCACGTGGCCGCTTATCTGAACCCTTTCTTTTGGAAGCATGAGCTCGGCTTTGGTTGGAGCCCTCTCGGCCCCGCAGGTGAGGCTGTGGACAGCTTTTTTAAGGCAGAGTTCGGCCTGAAAGTGGTGTTTGGTGCTCTCATGGCGGCTACAGTTGTGTTGATGCGGCGTTGGCGCTGGGATCTCTTTGTCTTTCACCCTCTCTTTCTGATTCATGTGGTTTGCAACAGCCACGTGGATGCCCTCATGATACCCGGCCTTGCTGTGCTGCTTGTTGTGCCCTTTGTCAGGCGCCCGAATATCGCTCTGATCGGTTGGGTTGTGGCGGTGCTGGCGAAGTGGTTGCCATTTGTGTTTGGCCCTTTGGTTTTTGCACGCATCTGGCTGCGGCAAGGGCTGGGGTCTGTGCTGAGCTCTGGTCTTTTTGCGAGCATGATCATTGCAGCAGCTTGCGGTGTCTACATTGCGGGCTCGAATGGGCGCTTTTTCGAGTCAACAGTGACCTACTCCCAGTCTTGGTATTTTTTTGGATATGCTCATCGTGCCATGGTCGATGTCATGGAGCTTTTTTCTTTGAGCAGTGACCCCATTTTTGTGGCAAAGGTTGTGGGCTCCGCGGGAACCTTGCTGGGTCTCATGGTTGTGTTGGTGCTTTATCTCCGGGCTGTGG
>JANQPW010000466.1 GCA_028285285.1 Silvanigrellales bacterium | reverse complement strand
TTTCTGGCCTATTGGAAATGTGTTCAACAGCACAGCAGATCTTATGCTGAGCACTTTTCACAGCTGCAAGAAATTCGCTACCGTCAGAGCGAGCTGGCAGGTCACTCCAACTACGAAGAATTTGTCACAGCAGAGTTAGGACGTCTAGACTTCGGTGCCGCGGAATGTGCACAATTGCGGGAACACATCACGCGTGAAGTTGTGCCCATTGTGAAAAGCCTTGCACAACACCAAGCAAAGAGCTTGCAGAGTGACACTATTCGGCCGTGGAACGCTCGCATTTGGCCTGAGTTTTACCCCCAGACCCTGCCTGCGAATGGAGACCGTTCCCAGTTTCTCAAAGCTATGGGAGCAGCGCTAGAGGGAGTCCACCCCGAATGCGGCAGACTCTTTCAGCAGCTCGAAGAAAGCGGGAGCATTGATATTTTTCCTCGACCTGGGAAAGCACCGGGAGCATTTTGCGCGTTGCGACCCCGCAGTGGTTTGCCTTTCCTCTTTGGTAATTTTTCAGTGGCCATACGCGATACGTTCACCTTTTTTCACGAATTTGGGCATTGCTTCCATGGCTACGCGAGCTCGCACATTGAAAACCCGCTGTTGCGCAACCCCGGTTTGGAGTTTTGCGAGTTTGCCTCCACAACCTTTGAGTTTCTGGCGCATCGCCAGCTGAAGTGCTTTTGGCGCGACGAGCGTGATGCAGAGAAGGCCCGGGGTTTTCATCTCTTCCATTCTCTCGCATTTTTACCTTTTGCTGCACTCATTGATGCTTGGCAAAGCAAAGTCTATTCCACAGGAAAGGTGTTGCCAGAGAGGGAGCTTTGTGCCACTTGGTCGCAACTCAGCGACGCTTTTCAACCCCAGCTTGACTGGAGTGGCTACGAGGAGTTTCAAGAGCTGGGCTGGTGCAGCCGCCCCCATGTTTTCAGCACACCTTTCTACTACATCGATTACGCCATTGCACAAGTGGGTGCTTGGCAAATTTCACAAAAGAAACACGCCTCACACTTGAACGGCTTTTTGGAGTCGCTTGCGTTGGGAGGACAGCGCTCTCCTTTTGAGCTCTTTGAAGTGGCAGGCTGCGAGTCGCCCTTTGCGGAAGAAACAGTGATCGCAGTTGGAGAAATCATCCGCAAGGAAATGACCGCGCTCCTCAGAGGCGTTGGGATCCAGTGGCCGCAATAAAATGAGACACAAGCAAGACCAAGTTGCAAAAACACACCGAAATCGGCAGACTCGGAAGGAAACGGAAAGTTCTCTCTGAAGAGTGTTCATATGCCCCCCCTGCTTGAAGAAATCGCAAAAAATCTCAACCAAGATGGGCTTCTCGTTGCTTTTGTGTATGGCTCAGCAGCGAGAAATCAACTCACTGCCAACTCGGACCTCGATGTTGCTGTGCAGTATTCTCGAGAACTCTCAACCAATGAAATCATATCCGCGGCACAACACTTGGAGCGCAGTTTTGGACGTGAAATAGATCTGGTCGACCTGAGAAATGCGCATGGTGCTTTGTTGCAAGAAATTCTTGTGAATGGCACTCCGATCGTGATGAACGACCGTTCTGTCTACGAATCCCTTATTAAGCGGATGTTCCGTGAAATAGAAGACGATGGACGTTTTTTGGAGAAGACTCTCAATGAAAGAAAAAAACGATTGGGGCTTGGTCAATAAGAACCTCATTCGCGAAAAGTCCGACACAGTGCTCGTTTGTCTGCAACGTGTTCAAAGTAAGAAAGGAAAGAGTCTAGATGCACTCATAAAAGACATTGATGCTCAAGACATTATCGTCTTAAACCTCGAGAGGTGCATTCAGGCTTGTGTTGATATTGCAAGCCATCTCATCGCACACACAGACTTGCCCGCAGCTCGGACCATGTCTGACTCATTTGCCGCACTCCAGGCCCAAACAATTGTCTCAAAAAACACTTCGGAGAGAATGCAAAGGGCAGTTGGTCTTCGAAATATTCTGGTGCACGAGTATAAAAAAATTGATTGGGATATTGTTTGGAGCGTTCTACAAGACCACCTTGATGACTTTTCAAACTTCATTCAAGAAGTCGATGAAGCCATCAAAGGATGAGAGTCAAGGGAAGCAGTCTTATTTTCTCAGACCCAATGAAGAGATCAGCTTCTTGTATCGCTCTTCATCTTGACGACGCACGTAGGTGAGAAGTGAGCGGCGACGGCTCACCAATTTGAGCAGACCCCGACGACCAGCGTGGTCTTTCTTATGAACTTTGAAATGCTCTGTGAGAGACGCAATGCGCTTTGACAGCAAAGCAATCTGAACTTCAGGAGAGCCTGTGTCAGCATCATGCACTCGGTAGCTTTTCACAATTTCTGATCGTTGGTCTTTATCGAGATTCAAAATCAAACTCCTTTGTGAATACGGGTTGACTCAGAACAAACCAGGTCAACCTAAAGAAGAGGAGTCCTAGCACTTTGACGGCCCAACTTCAACAGAGTTCTTCCCTTTGTGACACCTTATAACATCGGGTAAGATCACAGAACCTCCTGACAGCCCTTTGCGGAATTGAGTGATGCACACGGAACCTTCAACCGAAGAAGAATCTCCCACTGCTCCCAGCTTCCAACCGGAGCGCATCACTTTTCTTGTGTTGCGATTCCTCAACCGGTTGAAAGTCTCCGGCCGATCGCCCCACACCATTTCAGCTTATCGCAATGATCTCAACCTCTTTGCTGATTTTTTGAGATCCTCCAAGCACGATCCTTCCGCCGCTTCTACCCACATCATCGATGACTGGCTGCACCATCTCGAACGCAGCGGCCGCCACTCTCAGGCCAGTCAACGGCGTGCTCTCATGAGTGTGCGCACCTTCATGCACTTTCTGGTTGAAAGCGGGGTCGTGGTGGGCTCTCCGTTTTTGCTCGCCAAGTCACCGAAGCAACCAAAAGCCGACCTTTTCTGCATCTCAGAGCCCCACTTTCGCCGGCTGGGTCATCGCCTCAAAAAATCGGCAGCTCAAGGAGACCTCAAGGCCGCCCGGGACCACGCCCTCGTGCTCGTGCTCGGTCAGTGCGGTCTCAAGGCCTCAGAAGCTGCGGGACTCACTTGGAAAAGCGCACAAATTGGAGAAGATTGTAAAGGCACCCTCATCGTGGAGT
>JANQPW010000465.1 GCA_028285285.1 Silvanigrellales bacterium | reverse complement strand
AGACAAGATTCGACCAGGGTTTCAGACTGCGTTGGGAATGGTGCTTGCTTCCGGTTACCTAGCCTTTACCGGCAAGCTCGGTTTCAACCTTCGCATGGGGCGTTCGCTCGTGCTTGAGGCCGATGCACTCTACAGTGCCCCAACAACCATTAGCTTGGGCGAGGACTTTGAGTTTAAGACACAAGGAGGTGTGGGTGCTTTGGCAACCTTTGGCTTCCTTTTCTAAGGTTAAGGCAGGCCGCTTCATAACATGCACTTTTTGGTTCTGCGCAGGTGTTTCTGGAGTTGCGGCCTGTGCCGTTTCAGATGAAGATCTTGGGGTTAACCCAAATGCAGGACCTTCGCCCGGGGCTGTCATTGCTCCTCCCTCTGGCCCTGCTGGAGTTACCCGGCCTGACGACGCCAACCTGGGGCGCCAATTTCTAGACGACAGTGATGCTTCGTCGTTTGAGTATGAGGTGCCTCGTCGAGGAACAGCCTCTGGAGAAGCACCAAGTCCAGAAGATGAGTTTCGTGCCCGAGCAACCGACAGCGAATTGATTGGGTCGGAAGGTGGAATGGGTTCTCCTTTGGATCGCGAGCTCGGCTCGCTAGAAAGGGAGCTAGACTTAGAGCCAACACGGCCGCCTGGACCTGCTCCAAGCTTTAGCTTGACCGTTAAGAAAATCAAGAACTTGTTTCGAAAAAGAAAGTATCAAGACGCCCTCATTGAGACGAACTATGCTCTTGAGTTTTATCCTCAGTCTCCCCAGCTCCTTATGATGAAAGGAACCTTACACCAAAAGCTGCAGCAGATTGATCTCGCCCTTTCTGCCTATCAGGAAGCTTTTGATTTGCGTCCTTCAAGGAAACTGCGTGCCCAAATCAAGTACTTAAGGCTCAAGGTCAAAGAGCGTGAGTCGTTGAGAGGCCCCATTGAGGGAGAGGTCATTCCCGAGGGAGTTGAATCTATCGAATCGGTTGGGCCGGGATTTGATATTCCCGCTGATGAGGGTGAAGGCGACCCACTTCTGGAGGCAAACTAAATGTTCAGTATTTTGTTTGGTCTGAGTGGATTTGGCTTTTCCCTTTGGTTCGTTTTGAGCAATACAGCTTCTAAGACCTTTGATGGATATGTGGATGTTTCTGCGCTTGTGCTCCTGCTTGTTGCTCCCCCCTCCATCATTTTTATGTCTCACAATTTTATGGATTTTCTCAAGGGCATTCGCGTTCTGTTTTCAATGGCGAGCCTCAATCAGAAGAAAGAAATGAATCAGCTTTCAAATCAGTTGACGCAGTTGACCTCATCAGTTCGCACAGAAGGAATTGGGATCGTGGCCCGATTCAAAGACCAAGTGAAGAACAGCTTATTTCGTGATGGTTTGCAGCTCATCCTCAACAGCTTCAGCCCAGACGAGATCAAGCACAACCTTGTGGCAAAAATCAATGCCAAACAAAACCAGTTTGTTCACGCACAAAATCTCTTTGAGAGCTTGGCAAAACTTTGCCCTGGTATGGGTCTTTTGGGAACTATCATTGGACTCGTGCAGATGCTTTCGAATCTTGATGATCCTAAAAAGATTGGGCCGGGTCTTGCTGTTTCTTTGCTTTCCACCCTCTACGGCTTGGTTCTTGGCTCAGCTGTTTACGGTCCGATTGCGGAGAAGATCGCAATCTATGCGGAAAAGATCAAGCAGATAGACACTATGATTTTGGAAGGTGTTTTGCTCTTGAAGCAGAAGAAGTCAAACGCGCACTTGCGAGATGTGCTCAACACCTACTCTAGACCAGGAGCAGCACAGCCGCAGAATGCGGGTCGTGGCCAAAGACCCCAACCAGGCCAAAGAACAGGATGACAATGGAAGAGAAGAGTGTTTTTGAAAGCATTTTTTCTTCGCCTAAGGCTTCCAAGAAGTCTCAAAGTGAGCCTTGGCTCCTTTCCTATTCCGATCTTGTGACCAATTTGATGGCCATTTTTATCTTACTTTTCTCTATGTCAACTATTGACGTGTCTCGTTTCGATAGTGTGACCCATGAGATGACACGAAGAAAAACAGACAGCCTGGATTTGATTAAGAAGAAAATCGACGCCACAATCGCTAAGCACAATCTCCAGAAGTTAGTCAAAACTGAGTTAGGGGTTTCTGGAATGCGTGTTGTGTTTCAAGGCTCTTCTATGTTTCGTTCTGCCTCAGCGAAGCTCATTCCTGGTCGTCTTTCGCAGGTGGATCCCGTTTTGAATCAATTGGTTGGGATTGACAAGATCTACCAGGTGAGCTTGGAGGGACACACCGACGATGTTCCCCTTGGAAGAGCCGCAAGGTATGCCGACAACTGGGCACTGAGCAGTGCTCGGGGTGTGTCTCTTTTGCAGATCCTGAAAAACAAAGGTGTGCCCATTGAGCGCATGAGTGTGGCGGGATATGCAGACACGCGTCCAGTTATTAACCCAAAGTCTGTTGTTGGAAATAAACTGCGTGAAGCGCGCGCGATCAACCGTCGTGTGGTGATAAGGATCTTTCAGTGAAACAGTCCTCTTCACATCTTCACTCTCTCAGCCTCCGAGTCTGTCTTTGTGCAGCCTTGCTGCTGCCATTTTCCTTTTTGCAGTCTGCCCTGGCACAAGATGATGAAGAAGAGCTGTTTGAGAATGACGAAACCGTCGAGTTCAATAACTTGAATGAAGCGGCAGAAAACGTTGAAGAAAACGATATCAATTTTGCCGATGAAAACGAGACTGGTTTCGACAACAGCAGTCTCAACGATGTTGAGTTCAACAACACAGCGTTTGAGGACCCTTTTGAAAATGTTGGCGAATCCAACTCTGCTGGAAACAGTGGGTCAGACTTTGGTGGTGGCCAGGAAAACGCATCGCAATACGATAGTCAGCTCCGCGAGTTCAATTCCAGCCTCAAGAGAAGTCTGCGGCACAGATTCGAATCCGATCTTCGGAGATACTGTTTTCAATACTGCTCACTTCTATCCTTCGATGTGCAGTCGAGTGAAGTCTTTGACGCAGTTAACCCCAGCTTGGGCTTTGAGAACACGGCAACGGAAGATCGCACTTTCAATGCCGAACGTGTGACGGCGGACATTCTCATCGACGTGAGGTACGGGGAGCGAAACACCGAGAGACTTAAGAAAGTTCTTGAGAATGTGATCAAGACATATTCGTACCCCATAGCGCTCACATGGACGCAGATTGAGCTTCCTGCAACTGACAGCAGTGCGAAAAGTGTGGCGGCAGTGAAACAAGAGTTCACCACGCGCATTCGTTCTGAACTGGATCGGGTGGTCCGTGACTTCTGCCCCGATGAGTGCCAGATCTCAGACATTCAAGTTCAAGTAGAGCAGGCTTCAATTGATGAAATTTCAGATGGTTCATTGAATCGCTATATTTTTGCCCGCGGGGCGCGGGGCTCTTCTTATGTGAAGGGCGTTACAGCATCCCTTTCCATCAACTCGGAGATGGATCCTTCTCGCCAAGATCGCATCGAGAGCCTCATTCGGGAAGTTTTGCAACCTTTTGGATCAGTAAATCTCTCGCTGAGACGACTGAGTTTTCCGCGGTCGGCTGCAGAGATTCGGAGAGATCGCCAAGCCGAGCGTGAGGATCCCTATGGTTTGGAGAAGCTGCGGCAGATGCTTCAGATCTTCAAAGAGTTTGCCGGAACAAAAGAGATCATCAGGGAAACCACAACCGACTCTCGTTCTGAATCTTCGCTTTCCGAGTCTTCTTTGAAAGAATCGACCCGGGACAGCAGCCTGACGAGTGAGACCAGTAGCAGTCTCGCTGAAAAACTGAATGCTAAAGAAACAGGTCCGCTTGGTCTCACCCAAGAGATGTTGTACGTGATCGGTGGCATTCTATTGCTTGTGGTGATCGCAGGGGCTCTTGGCCTTCGATTTGTGATGGCTGGAAAGCGCATGCAGCAGGTGGTTGGAGAGGGTATGGGAGTTCCCCACACCGTTGGCATTGCCGGGGTGCCAGCGCCAGCTGGTGGCGGAGCGGCTGTAGGTGGACCTGTTTCTTTGGCGGCTGCTCAGGGCCAGTCCGTTAACCACGATGAGCTTGTGCGCTCTCTTGAGATTCAGAAAATCAAAGACGAGTTGATCCAGACATTTTTAAGACAGCCCAAGGTTGCCCGTGAAGTTTTCGGCCGAATATTGAAAGAGGAAGGGGTTCAGCAGGCCGCAAAATGTGTCTCAATTTTTGGTGAAATTGTGACTTTCGAGCTGATTGATGACAACGATCTCCAAGATGGCTTGGCGACTCTAGCAGAGTACGTTCACAAGAACGTGCCTCAAGTCGAGTCTGAAGAAGAGTTGAAAATGCTGCAATCTCTCAAGTTGCGCGTGGCAGCTGGAAAAATCAAGGTGATGTCTTCAAAAGGGACAGGCTCCTTTGAGTTTCTACAATCTAAGACAGCCAATCAGATCTACAATCTCATTGCAGATGAGAACCCTGAGTCACAATCGATTGTGTTGACTCAGCTTCCAAAGTCAAAGCGCAACACTGTCTTCGAGCTGTTTGAGGGTGAGAGCAAGGTTGGTCTTCTCCGAGCTTTGTGCCAAGGACGAACGGTGGCCACAGAGTACATCATGAGCTTGGCCGACGCCTTGCGACGCAAGGCCCAAAGGTCGGGAATTTTGGATCAAGGCGCCATGTCTGGGGTTGATGTGCTTCTTGACCTTCTGGGTCAAGCGAGCCTTAACGAGCAGCAAAATCTCATGGCTGAGCTCGACAGCACCAATCCTGAGGCGGCCCGTATGGTTCGAGGCAGCCTTGTGACTCCTGAGACCTTGCAGTTTATTCGAGACGGCTTGTTGATTGAGGTGTTCCTGGGGCTTGAGGCTGATACCCTTGCCACATTCTTGGGTGGTTGCCCTGAACACCTTCGCAATCTGGTGCTTTCGAAGGTGCCTCAGGATCTTGCTGAAGATTGGTATGAGCTTATTCGTGGGCTTCACAGCATTGACAGTGAGAACTATAAGATTGCTGAAATGCAGATTCTCACGAAGATCCGCTCTTACTCCGATTCTGGCATGATCAACCTTCTTGAAATCAACCGCTCCCTATTCCCTGTTCAAAACCTCTCGACCGTGGTCGACTCTCGCTCGTCACGTCGCAAGAGCTTCAAGATCTCGCAGAGCATTGTTGCGTAAACCTACTCACACGTGTGGGGTGTTTTGATTTGAAGAAGAGACTGCTTCCTCTCATCTGTGTCGCTCTTTCACTGATGACAGCTTGTGTTGCCCGGTTTCCGTCTCCCTCGAGCCGATCTGCGTCTGTGTCCATCAAGGAGTTTGCAAAGCCAAATCGAAACTTTGAGCAATGGAACTCTGTTGTGATGAGCCATGTTTCCTCAGGAAAAGCGAGACGGTCTGGGCTTGATCAAAAGATTGGTCTTGAGGTTGAAACCATCGGGCCAGGCAGATCTCGGCTTGCGCAGTTTCTGCAAACACAGCTGGGCGGTTCTGTGGTTGAAAAACGTGTGTCTGTGGACGACGCAGCAAAGCTCACTTTGGAAAAAAATGTTCTCTGTGTTGGACGTTTTAAAAAACGCCGTTTGGGATCTCTCGTGGAGAGGACTCAATGGTCTTTGAGTCGCAATGAAGCCCTGTCAGGCCCTTTCTCTGCTGAGTTTAGCGTGGCCAACGGGGGGGCTGCTTCAGCTGATCATGGGCCCGTGCTTTTCTCTAGCAGAGAGGTCATGATCGAGCAGCTGAACACCGGGTGCGACGGTCGCAAGGTGGAGTTGAGTGTGACAAAGGCAACACTTGACTTTGTGCCGCTTTCAACCAAGGGATCACCGGAATCGAGTGAAGCGCGTGAGTTGAGTTCCTTGAAGGCGCGATGGAAGCCCCGATTTGTTGCCATCATCAAAGAGCACAAATTTGCTGGATTTTCTTTCACAAAAGAAGGGTTTGTGAAGCGATTTGTTGATGAATACAAATCCCATGATGGCTCAATTTCATTTGATGGGAGTTACCTCGTCAATTCTTCTATTGGCAACGTGCTTGTGGTGCTCGATTACCACCACTTTGAACGCTTTCTTCCCGAAAGATTCCGCATCAACGAGATCATCACAGAACCGTTGTCGTTCGAGGAGTTGGAGCGATTTGAGCAGGCTTTTCGCAAACTCAAAAGTGCTGCAGGAGCTAAGGGAATGTCCAACTTCCTCATTCCAGTGGGTGTGCATGTCAACGTGGGAGTTGCCGGCCTGTCAGCCGGAGATCTGCGAAAGCTCATTTTGGCCGCCTATCAAGACCATGATCACATCGCACAGAAGTTTCCCATTCATTCCTCACGGCGAGTCTACACAAAAAGGGAACAAGATGCGTTTGTGAGAAAGCTCCTCACAATGGAGGGTGAGGTCACGAAAGAGGGTCTGGCCCGAGCCTATGTGTCGGGAGTGCGAGGCCTCCTTCCTGGCAATGCCCAAGACCGCATTTCAGAGCCCAAAGGAGTGGCTTTCAATGTTTCTCATGTGTTGGCAGGGCGCCGCGAAGCTGTAGAACTTCGTTATTTTGATACAAATCCAGAGTTCTCAAATCTGCCCGACATCATTGATTTTTCGGTTGGATTCTTCGAAATGGTTTTGAGTGAGCCGCCCCGAGCCGGCTGACAGAAGGCTAGTCGGGTGCGACTTTACCCGCGAGACAATCTGCATCGGTGCAGTCGTTGGACGCGGCCCAAAGCAATCCGGCTATGAGACCCGCCACAATGCTGGTGGAGGGGTCGAGGGTGGCGATGCTGGCTGCTCCGGCACTGTAGGCCGCTGCAGCACCCAGGGCGGCGCCTGCGGCTCCTGTAGCAAAACCTTCTCCGCTGCCAAAGCGCTCAACGATTTGGTTGGCGCGCCTTCCCCATTTAGTGTAACCGAAGGGAAAGCCTGATCCGCCATAGGCGGATCCCGGGTGGAAAATCCTTGAAATCGAAGTGGGCTCTCCCCTTGAATTGAATTCGCTTTTGACGCCCACGTAAATGGGAAGCTCTTCCGAGCGCACATCGTAGGCTTGGCCCGACAGAAAAAAGTCTGCAAAGCGCACCCGGAGAGACTCGCTTCTGACGCGGCTGGGGTTGGGGTGAAAGTCTTCGCGATCCACCCACGTCATCTTCCCGTGGAAATCAAACTCCTGATATTCAAGAGAGCCTTCTCCAGGGTTTCTGATCTCGGAACGGTAGGTGAATTCACCCCGGAGATAGGCCCAAAAATTTCCAATGTTCCCTCCCCCTGAGTGGTTCAATGAGCGAAGGAGGATGGGAACGGGCCGCCCGACTTCCAGGTTGGGGTGGGTCTTTCGCACATGCTTGAGAATGCTTCTGTGCACGGAGACCTTCCCGCTCCGCTCACCATCTTCTTCAAAGGTGTCCAGACCTTGAATTGCTGGCATGAGGTAGACCATTTCGTCGGTGTTGAGCAAAAGAGGATTTCCATCGCATTCCATGTACTTTTTCACAAGCAGACGAGACACGCGGTTGTTGAAGATGTCGATCCAAGCGTTGTTGCGAAACGGGCTGAGGCGCCTGTGCCAGGTAACGACCTTGTCCATGAGCGAGAGTTTCTCGCCCGATCGGCGCTCCGTGCAGTCTTTCACCCCGCCCTTTGGTGGAAGCTCAGGCGGTGGAATTCCATACAGCTCTGAGATTTCGATCGCCCGTTGAACATCAGACTTGGGTCGCTGGTGTTGACCCACATTTTTCATGGCAGGCAGGCGATCGATCTGAAAGGGGAGCTTCACGTCGGGTGGGATCATGTCCCGTCTGACCTGCAAGGCTTGATCAAAGTCTTTGATGAAGACCACCTCATCCGATTCCAAGTGTGTGCTTTGACCCGCGGTCGATGAAGGTTGGCGGGTCACGCACGAACTGAGCGCTGCGGTGAGTGCCGTGCTCAAGAGAAAAACACTCATAAGAACCGTGTTTGGGAAACGTGGAAACTTCAAGGTCTCTTCCTCCAAATCCTCATTTTGGCCTTAATCATAGCACTGCTCTCGGCTGCAGTGTGTCATCGAAGTTAGCCCTGAAACAAAGAAACAACTGAAAAGCAGATAGCAAGTGTTTCACTGGGGTTTCTGTAGGAGTGGGAGCGGTTTCCCGGAAACACAAGCACATCACCGCGAAACAGATGAAAGTTATCTCCCGAAACGTAGACCACGATCTCACCTTGTACGCAAGAAAGAAACTCTCGTGTTCCGGCCAAGTGAGGATGGCCCTGAAAAGAGCCGCCCGGTTGAAACTCCATTTTCTCGACCTGGAACCCTGGAACGGGCTCGGGGAGCTGGTCGAAAACCCGAACCTCTCCCTTTTTGATCCGTTTTTCCCGCAGGTCACTGGCTCTGAGCAGTTGGCAGCTCTGCCTGGGACGGGCCACAAGCTCAGCCAAGGGGAGCCCGAGGCCTTGAGAAAGGCGAGCCAAGATCTGCAGTGAGGGGTTGGAGCCTCCGGCTTCGATGTTGGTGAGGGTGGAACGGGGAAGGTCACAGAGTTTGGCTGTGTCTGCCTGAGAGAGGCCCTTGGCGAGTCTCAGTGCTCTCAGGTTTTTGCTCAAATTTTGGGTCCATTCGGCAGACAAGTTCATAGCTCTACCCTCCTCAACGTGCGTGCTTTGTCCATTAGGTTAGCCTTTGGCCAGCAGCTTGGCCATTTTCGCGACAAGGGCTGCGAACCGGCGAAGATGAGAAGCAGGGGAAAAACAGTGTTGTTTTTCCGGACCCAACAGAAGGAATGGAACAATGAAGAACAAAGGAATTGTCATCACAGGGGGCTCTGCTGGACTGGGTTTAGCACTGGCTAAAACATTTGTTGAAAATGGCAATCATGTGGTGATCACGGGGCGTGACCCAAAGAAACTTGAGGCAGCCGCTTCAGGCCTCTTGCCCGCTGACTCCAATTCTGGAGGCTCCCTTCACACGATTGAGGCGGATATTTCGCAGAAAGCGAGCGTTTATCCTACGGCTCTTGAAGCCCAAGGCGTTTTGGGGAAGGTTGACCTTCTCATCAACAACGCCAGCTCTCTTGGAAAGACCCCCTTGCCACTTTTGGTTGATTCAGACTGTGAAGATCTGGAACAGGTGCTGCAAACCAATGTCTTGGGACCTTTTCGTCTCACCAAAGCCCTTCTTCCAGGAATGCTGTTGCGAAAGTCGGGCTTAGTGGTGAACATGAGCAGCGATGCTGCGGTGAGTGCCTACCCACAGTGGGGGCACTATGGGTTGTCGAAAGCTGCACTGGATCACCTGTCGCGCATTTGGAACGAGGAGCTCCGAGGCAAGGGCGTTGACTTCGTGGCCATTGATCCTGGAGACATGGCCACAGCCCTGCAGTTTGCAGCCATTCCCGATCGCGACCCGAACGAACTGTCTGATCCTGAAGAGGTGGCCCGGGCGCTGTTTCGGTTTCTCAGCGCTCGTTTCCAAAACCGAGCTGAAAACACAAGACCACAAGTTCGCTTCAGCGCAGATGCATGGAGGGCACAGTCATGAATGTGTTCACTCAGGTTCATCAACAGCCAGCCACTTTGGCCTCTCCTGCCACTTCAGCCGAGCGCCGCAAGGAAGCTGGCCTGCTGTCGGTTCACGCAGCAAGCGGCCACTCTGCCATCACCAACCTTTCGGAGTTGCCACGTTTTTTTGAAGCGGGTGATGTCTTAGTCGTGAACAACGCGGCGACCATTCCCGCCTCTCTTTCTCTGACCCATGTGGCTTCGGGAACGCCCCTGGAATTGCGTCTTTTAACACCGCGTGAAGTTCTTTTAGGCGAGAGTGAATTCTCGTGGCACAGCTGGCTTGCCGCGGCTTTTTCTCAAGGGAGTTGGAGGCAACGCACCGAAGAGCGCACACAGATTCCCCTGCTGCGGGTCGGCGACCTGTTTGCCACAGAGGATCCGCTGGTGCAGCTCGAGATCACGGGCTTTCACAACAACGAACAAAGACTTCCTGAAGTTGGCTTCCGAGCTGCGGAGAAAAGTCTTCGATCGTTTCTTTTCAAGCACGGAAGACCCATTCAATACTCCTATCACAAGAACGATCTGGAGCTTTGGGATGTGCAAACCCCCTTTGCGACGCAGCCGGTGGCCACTGAGGCCCCATCTGCTTCGTTCCACCTCAGCTGGGAGTTGATGTTTGCGCTCCAAGAGCGTGGGGTCAGAATTGTTCCCGTGACCCATGCCACCGGGGTGAGCTCGCTGGGAGAGCCTGAGCTCGACCGTCTTTTACCCGTGCCAGAGTTCTTTGCCGTGGGTCAAGAAGCCCGCGAGATCATTGTTGAGGCACAAGCGATAAATCGACAAGTCATTGGGTTGGGAACAGGAGCGGCCCGTGCGGTTGAAAGTGCGTTTGGCGGGGAGGCTGCCTCTTCCGGATCCACGTCGCTGCTTCTGAGTGGAACTCATCGGCTTCGGGGCCTCACGGGACTTCTCACCGGAATGCACGAGATGGGAAGTTCTCATCTCCGCCTCTTGGATGCCTTTGTTCCCCGACCATGGCTTTTGGCGGGATATGAGAAAGCTGTGGCGGCCGGGTTTCTTTGGCATGAGTTTGGTGATCTGTGTTTGATCAGTGAGAAAGCATAGAGACCACCGCTGGATTGAGAGTCATGCTAGACTGTTTCCTTTCGGGGTGGCATTTTGCCACTCTGCGCTGGAATGAAACATGCCTTTAGCCGTCCTTTTTTTCAGTCTCGTTGGTCTCGGTTCTTGTGTGAACAAAAAAGAGGGATCTCAGACCCGGCCACTCAATCGAGTTGAGCAAGAGTCCCCTTGGCTTCCAGGAGATCTGGCTTTCTTGTTTCCTCTGCCAACGATATCTCAGGTGGAGTGGAGAGCACTCCACCAAGAAGCTCAGCGGCGTGACTTGGAACGCCGCATTGCCCACCTGCCTGATCTTCTTCCAAACCTTCAGAGCGTGGAGGTGAGCCATTTCTTTAGTATGGGGGCTTTTGTTTCTATGGTGGAGGCGAATTTCACCCACCACAGATTTCTGAATCCCTCAGTGGTTGCCCCTCGCAAAGCTCGAGGAGAGAGTCTCCACCCCCTTTTTTCTCACTTCAAACTGCAAAACTGGCGGCTCAGCGCGCACCGGCGGCACGCCAATGAGTTTGAGAGGTGGAAAATTCTTGGTGTGAACTATGAGCCCCTCAGTGGCACCGCTGGTCATCTTTCTCTGGTGGCACAGCCCGTGTTCAGCAAAACTGAGCTCAGGGTGGGATCCGATTCCAACACTCAGGCCGCAAGCGGTGGCACGGTTCTCACCCCCTTAGACATGCTGCGAGGTCTGCACCCAGAGCGACGTTCCGATGAAGAAGTTCCTAGTCACTTGGTTCAGGACGATCTCGACACCACCCTCATCACGGAAGATTTTGCGCTGCATCTTGTGTATCGCCTGGAAGAGGCTGAGGGGAACGCTTGGCTCGAGGCCCTTCGCGAGCTTCGAGCAGAAAGAACAGAAGGCTCTCGGCGGGTCGTGGGAGTTCACGAGGGGCTCGGTGAAAACTGGCGGGAAAGCTTCCCCCTCTTTGCCAAGCAGCTTCGTGCTCTCGCCCGTGGCCCCAGCGACGACCGGCCAAATTTGCTCAAAGCGCTCCTGATGACAACCGCAGTCACCGACATTGGTGAGCACTGGGTCTTCTCTTCTTGGAGGCCATCAGCTGGAGGAGCTCAGGGAAGCGGATCCATCCGAGCTGTGCCGCTCTTTGGCAAAATGGCTCAGATTGCCTGGCCGCCCCACCTCAAAGTGAATGAAAGGTTGAAACCGACACAAAAACCGAATTTTGAAAAGAGGCGTGTTGTGCGCTCTGAGACTGTTGAGACACAGTTGTGGAAGAATGACTTCAATTTCTCCTGGGCGCTTTCCATTGTGGGTCATAACCTCACAGGTGTTGTGGAAAGTGCGGAGTACAAGCAGTCTGCGGTGGATCTGCTGGTTACCCCCACACACGAGCTGGCGAACCGAGACAATCAGGGTGTTCTGTTTGAACGGCTGCGAGAATTCGGTGATTCGTCCAAAACACCCACTGGTGGACCGGGCTGTGTGAGCTGTCACGGCATCAACAGCTTTGTTTTGAACCACGCAGCGCGGCTGAAAGGTTTTCCTCAGTGTTTGTTGGAGTTGAGCTCGGGAACAAATGGCGAAGAGCCACTTTGTGGTGACGTGCTTGCAAAAGAACGAACGCCAGAGGAGCTGAAAGTGGCTGTTGGAGAGTTCAGCGCTCAAAACCCTGATCTTTCGGGAATGGCGCTCAACTTTCAAACACCCATCGTGTCTTCGTTCAACTTTCGCCACCTGGGTTATTATCTCGACCGACCAAGTGTGAGCTTGGTTTCACAGCTTCGCGCGGCTCACCATGCAAAAACCCTGAGCGCTCTCCAAGGCACAACAAACCCCTAAAAGGTCTAGCGTTTCATCACACGCTCAATATCTCTTTTTGCGTCTGCATCTTTGGCCGCCTTCCGCTTGTCATGGTGTGCCTTTCCTTTCCCAAGCCCAATTTTCACTTTCACTCGGTTGTCGTCGTTGAAATAGACTTCAAGCGGCACAAGCGTGTATCCCTTTTGCTGAGTGGCAACCTCGAGCTTTCTGATTTCACTCTTGTGGAGCAAGAGCTTCTTCTGCCTCCCCTCCACATGGTTCATGTAGGAGGCGTGGGCAATTTTGGGAATGGCAAAATTGATGAGCATGCATTCGCCATTGGCTATCAGCGCATACCCGTCCACAAGGCTGCCATAGCCCAAACGCAGTGCTTTGACCTCAGAGCCTTTGAGGGCGATCCCTGCTTCATACTTGTCTTCAATGGTGTAGTCGTGAAAGGCTTTTTTGTTCCGTGCAATTGTTTTTCCCATGAATAAACCTGCCCCCCGCGCTTGAAGCACAGGTTTTGTCACAATGCCGTGAAAGTCAAGGGATTCCGCAAATTGACGGAGCCCACTGGCATCGGGGTCTGGCCTGTGAGAAGACTGATGCCATGGCGTGAAAGGGGAGAGAGCTGCATGCAGGGCCTAGATGTGTCGGTGGTCGTGGTTCAGGGACTCATTTTTCTGATAGGAAGTGCTCTTGGCAGCTTTTTGGCCGCGACCGCTTACCGATTGCCTCGAAACATCAGCTTGTTGCGCCCTTCTCAGTGTGTGAGCTGTGACGCTGCAGTACCCTGGTGGGGGCTTGTGCCCATATTTGGCTACTTCTTTTTGCGGGGGAAGTGTGTCAACTGTGGTCAGCGTTTCTCTCCCCATTACGCCTTCTTTGAATTTCTCATGGGTGCTCTCACATTGTACTGTGTGGAGGTCCACGTAGGAACCGATGCCCTTCTCATGCAATTCACAAATCTTTGGGGGGTGGGTTCGCAAAAGCTTTATGGGGCCTTTCACTTTGTCTACGTGGTGCCGCTCCTCACAAGCTTATGGCTCCTCTACTCAGGCGGGCTTCTCTCACTCATCGATATCGAGTTTCGCATTTTACCCGATGTGATCACCCTTCCGGGAATTGTTGTGGGGTTGATCATCACAGCATTCGACCCTGAGCGTGCCTTCACAGAGGCTTTGATAGGAGTTGCTGTGGGCGGTGGTGGTCTCTGGCTAGTGGCTGCGATTTATCGATTGCTCCGCGGAAAAGATGGAATGGGTCTAGGAGATGTGAAGTATCTGGCCATGGTTGGGGCCGTTTTGGGGTGGACAGGTGTCCTTTGGTGTTTGCTCATCGCTAGTTTTCTGGGATCTATCGCGGGACTCTTTGCTGGTCTCATTTCTAAGAAGGGGCTGCAAACTGCGATTCCCTTTGGACCATTTTTGGCCGCAGGAGCTCTTGTCTACAGCCTTCACCAGTTGTTCTTTCTCGACTGGCTCTATGGTCCTGAAAGCTTGGGTGGTGCGGGTTGATGTTGGAAGGTCTCAACCCCCGACAAGCAGACGCGGTGCGTTCCATCTCGGGCTCGTTGCTGGTTGTTGCTGGTGCAGGAACAGGCAAAACGCGTGTCATCACTTTGCGGATCGGGCACATGATTGCCGAGGGCGTTGATCCTGCCGGTATTGTGGGCCTTTCTTTCACAAACAAGGCAGCGGCCGAAATGCGTGAGCGTTTGGCCCACTTGGTGGGGAGCAGAGTTGCAAAAAGAGTGACTCTGTCCACTTTTCATTCTTTTGCCTTGGGGATCTTGCGGGAGTTTCCTGAAGAGGTGGGCCTGCGGCCGGGCTTTGGCATTGTTGATGATGCCGACTCCTCTGCTTTGATGCGGGATGCTGTGCGGGAAAACGATCTGGGAGAGTTTTTCGATGTGCCTTACATGCGTCATAAGGTGGGAGAAATCAAAGATCAGTTGTTGACCCTGCAGCAGCTTCGGAGCCAGAAAACACTCGTGGATTCTGTGATGATCGCTTCCGTGTTTGAGTCGTACGAACGTCGGCTCCGACTTTATAATCTCGTTGATTTTGATGATCTTGTTTATTTGTCGTGGAGGATTTTGCAGTCTTCACCAGCCACTCTGGCAAAATTGAGACGCCGTTGGAGCCACTTTCTCGTTGATGAGTTCCAAGACACGAGCATGGGGCAGTTTGAATTTCTGAAGACTCTGGTCTCGTGTGAGGGCAACATCTGTGCTGTGGGTGACGATGATCAGAGCATCTACGGCTGGCGCGGGGCTAACCCTAGGGTTCTGAAAGTCTTTCTTGAGACATTTTCTGGAGCGAGACAAGTCACACTCGATCAAAACTACCGCTGTTCCCCCGTGATTTTGGAGGCGGCCAACGCTGTGGTTTGTAAAAACAGTGGGCGTCTGGAAAAGGAGCTTTGGAGTGAGAGAAGCGACCGACTTCCCTTGGTGCTCTATTCGGCTGATTCTGAGGCCGATGAGGCCCGTTTTGTGGCTGAGGTGGTTCAGTCGAACCTCTTGCGGGGCGTTTCTGCCAACAACATGGCTGTGTTGTTTCGTTCGAGAGCTGTGACTTCCGCAATCGAACACTCATTTGATCAACTGGGGATCCCCTTCACCCTTACCGGCAACACACGCCTGGCCGATCGCCGAGAGATCCGAGACGTGATGGCCCTCGTTCATTTCTCTCTCAATGCCGCAGATCTCCGTGCTTTGTTCCGGTCGCTTGAGGTTTTGGGCTGGAGATCGCCAGCATCTGCACAGGAGTCCATTGCTCAGTCGCTCGGCCAAGAGCGAAGGGGGTCCCATGAGTTCTTGTGTAGACTTGATCAGGTTCTGCAAGCAAGGGGTGGCTTTGCCCAGTTGGCTTGGCAGAGTTTGGCTGAGTTGCGATTGCGGCTTTTAGCCTGTGAGTCCACTCGAGATGTAGCTGCGCTACTTGAGAGCTGGTTTTCAACTTCAGAACTGAAGCTGCGTTTGCGAACCGAGTCTGCCAGCATGAAGGTTGTTCTGGCGAAAGAAGAGATGATGGAACGCTTTTTCGGTATTGTGCGCCAGCTCAGCGACCCCTCGGAGTCGTCTGCCGCGAAGCCACCTTTGGAGCAGATCACAGATCGATTTGGAGGAG
>JANQPW010000439.1 GCA_028285285.1 Silvanigrellales bacterium | reverse complement strand
GACTTCGGGTTGTCGAGTTTTATCGTCAAACCCGGGTATCCCACGACTTCTTCCTTTTGATTCACCCGAGACAGATCAACTGCCGGTAGGGTGATTTCTGAAGAAGGGATCTCGCTGAAATCCACACCTAAGTTGTGCATCAAGAAGGGAGAGTCTCGCAAATGGGTACAATAGCCGCCCGGGAGAATTCGGATCTCAATGTTTCGCGTGAGTGGGTTTTCTTTGCCTTCTCTTTTCTCAAAGTAAAGCGACTCCAAGAGAGCTTCACGTATCTTGAGGAGTCCGGGAAACTCCCGCTTCATTTGAAAAACCCCATTTGCACCGTCATCGAGAATGGCCCCACGGAACGCGTCGATGCTGGTCCCATATCTTTCCCTCACCTGCTCATGACTGAGTCGCAGACTGGGCCGGTACGATCGGAAAAAGTACCTCCGACCCTCTGCCTTTTCATTGAGTTCTTTGAGCCGCTCTTCATAACTTTGCAATGTTCTCGAAAGGCCGACTTTTTGACGATTAAACGAAGCCGACTTGCAGCTTGCCACAGAAATCAGTGAAACAGCCATAGCTACGGTGAAGAAATGCTTCATTTGATTTTCCTTGCTTTTCGGAACCATTCTAGCAAGAGAGAAGGATAGTAACAATCGAGCCGTGGCGGTCAGAAGAGGAGAGTGACTCAAACCATGTTACTCTCTATAGAAAAACTGGGCCTCAGCTCATGCAGGGAGACTCCAATGAGAGCTATCGTTGCAATTGTGACCCTTTTCTTTCTGGGTTGTTTTCTGTGTCTTCTGTCTTGCTTGCCAAAAGGAGAGAGACCTGGCGAATCAACTGCAAGGCACAGCGGGGGAGCATTTAAAGAAGGACAGCACTCCGACCTTTCCTCAAGTGAACTTGATGAGATGGTGCGCCATGGAGCCAACGGGAAAGGCCTCCTCGAGTTTCTCGTGGCGTATTGGGACGATCTGTATCTCAAGAAGAATGGACACAAGAGGAACTGGAGCGAGATCTTCTCCGGTGATCAATTTGAGAGCCTTGCCGAATACCGAAGCTCCCTCACCAAGAAACCTTCACCAACTCCTGCAGGATCCTCGGCATTTGCGGCGCCGTGGTTGGCCCCTCAATGGCAACTCATGAAAAGAGTTTTTGACCAGTTCAAACTTCAAGACCATGTGAAGAACCCGAACAGCATAGACTTTAAGAGTCTACCCGGAGCAAAAGGAGCACCCAATCTCGACAGTGAACTGGCGCAAATCCGTATCTCAGAAGAGGCCGTATTTGCTCAACAAACCGGTTCGCTTTTCAGGGTTCTGTTTTCCAAAATCAGTTCAAAAGATGACTCCGTTTCTGAGAATCTCAGCCTCTCCTATAAGGACCACATTCTGCTTTCTTGTTTGTTCACAGCATTTTTTCGAATCAACAACTACCCAATAGCAACAAACTTCACAGGAGACAGCACTCACAGTGTCTACGACAATAGTGTCGAATCCTGTGTTCAGGGAGCCAAGCGTTCTTTTTGAAAAAACGAACCTAAAGCTCAGTTCACGGTCTCTAGATCTGTCATCGGCCGCAACGGGCCTAGCCTATTTCAAAGGCAGACTCGTCGCGAGACTATTTGTAGCCGCCGCCGGAATGCCTATCTTGCCCTTGAAGACGAATCACTCCCCAGAAGAGTGGAGAGACCTACTTTCAAACGAACTCAAGAGCACTCATTCTCCAACCGAGGTCGAGCTCGACGGAGCAACTCTCCGCGTTCGCAACACCGCGCCCAAGGAATTCCCCTTTGCCCGGAGTGAAAAGAATCTGCTCCTTTTCAAGCAGTCCAATATTGTGGTGTTTCCACCGTGGTACCTCTATCTTCTCAGTGACGCCGAGGTCGACTTCACCCTCGCTCACGAGATCGCACACTACATCACGGCGTCGGTGTTTCACAGCGCTGAAGCCTTCCGCTTTTTGGTTCAGTGGAGAACCAGCAACGGGCGCCTCTCCCCATCTATAGCATCTGACTCCCAACACGAAGATGTAGACTTTGAAGATCTTGTGAACTGGGAGTCTTTCTTTTCTCCGCGAACCCGGGTTTATGGCACTGCCACACAAAACGACCAGAAGCTGATTCCGTTGAGTTTCCTGAGATTTCACCGCGGGTATCTGACCGGTGTGAATGTATCGGACAAAAAATGTGCCGCACTCAAAAAGCAATTGTCAAATATTCGCGGACATAACCACGAGCGTATCGATGTTGCGGTGGAACAGGAACACCTCTCACAAATGCGAACCCACTACCTCAAGTGCAGGGGAGAGAAGAAGTTTGGCCTGTTTGGAGAACTTGTTTTGAAGAGGCACCTCAGAAAAAACCTCCCCAAGGAGTTTCACAAGAGAATCGCTCAGCTGCGAATCAATGAGCAGCTTCCTGAGAACGTGATCGATGCCGTCTTCGCGCTGGAGGCAGAGGCAGCGACCACACTTCTCTCACAGTATGACGATCTCGACGCTAAGCAACTTGCTTTCTACTCCTATGAACAAGCGGCTGACGAACTGTCCATTTTCACTTTGCACAAAATGGGGGTTAGCATGGGCGCGGCACTCACAGGCCTCATCAAACTGGCTGCCTCTACGGGAGCGGAAGAGAGCCTCCCTGGACGTTCGATTCCCCTGCACGAATGCTTGAAAATCGCCGAACAACCTCAATTGGGAGAAATGGTGCTGGTGGGAGATCAGAGCGATGCCTACCACTCCTACTGCTATAGGCTTTTGAGCATGCTCACTCAAATGCGGAGTCTCGGCTACCAGACTTTCTCGCGCGAGGAGGTGTCGCAAGCGTTCAATGAGAGCTATCTGGGGAGCGAGCAAATCAAGGAGATCAAAAGCCAGGCCTCGAAGGAAAGGATTCAATCCTATGAGCAGCAACTAGCAGAAATCTTAAAACGGGAATGACACATCAATTGGCAACCGGCCTGGTGTAGTCCTTTCCATGCTCTCTCCAATATTCAATGGCTTCTTCCATTGAAGGAACTGATTCGGAACTGAACGAACATGTTGAACCCGTGGCAATCTCATGAAATATGTCGATGGCCTCTTGATGGGGAGAAGAATACACAAACGCCAGAAGCTGTTTCTTTGATTCCCAAACAGTGAGCGTGTGCTGAAAACCGTCTTTCTTAGTGACTGCTGTCAAAACGTTTCCAGGAGCCCTTTCACAGGCCATCTTGATGCGAACGGCGTGCCAATAAAACCGAAAAATATGCCATGGCTTTCTAATTCTGAGCCCAGTGACTGAAATGACATAGCTCCCGTTACTCACTCAAGCTGCCTCCTAAAAACACCGAGCCACGCCAGGTATACCATGTGCTAAAGTGAACACCAAGAGAGCTTCACACAATAGCAAGTTAGGAACAAAACAAAGAATGGGAACAAAATCAAAGTTTCTCAAGGGTACAAAAAAAATCCCCAGCAGGAACCTCGTTTGTCTTAGAGATGCTCGCAATTCGACCTCGCTCGCGGCTCCTGCTCATTGAAAAAAGGGATTCCTACGTTCGAGCCCAAGTCGTCTATGTCACCCACAATGCTGCAGAACTCCTCGCGACAAATTCGCGGGTTGAAATGTCAACTGAACAGATCAATCTCTCACCTATTGCAATGGGCTTGATTGAACGTGAAGTGCCGGTTCTCATCAACGGATTGACTGGACATAAAATGACTCGAGTCGCACGAGATGCCGAAAGCTTTCTCATGGATTCAGTTTCAAGAATGAAGACCGCGCGAAACTGGAACCTCAAAATTGAGCAACCGGCACACATAGATCCCACATCTATCTCCAAAACAGGAGATTGCATCAGCATGAACCTCATCAAAGGAGGCCTGAGGGGCAACAACCAAACAACCCGGTATCTTGTGATTGCAGAGGGAGCAAAAGCACCTTCGCTGGAACCACTCAATTTCGTGCCGGAAGTTGCTTCTCCTCTGGAAAGCGAAAGAGTAACCTTTTACTGGAACAGCCCGTCAATCTCATTCAACCATCCGGGATTTCGAACAAACTTTTCTCTTTTTTCTCCAACCATTTCCTACGGGGACAGCGCTCTTCAAGACCTGACCCACTCTTCCATAGCTGCAAGTGTCAGAATGGTCACACAAACAGACGCCGAGCAGAATGTGAATAACGATGAGTGGGACAACTACCTAAACTCCCAACCACCCTCAACAACTCCATAACTCACTCAGCCTCTCGGCCCTGTTTTGCCTTTAGCGAGGAAGGTAGGGTTGAAAGAAACTGTTTCGGCCGTCAAACCCCTTGTAAACTTTTCCATTGACCAACAAGGCAATATCGAAGAACGATCTTGGTTTGCTGCGAAAGTCAGTGCTGCGGTACTTTTTACCCGACGAAAAAAGACACTCTTCTGTTGGGCCTGAAAGCTTCAAGGCTTCAACTTTATCAAGGTCAACAAATTGAGTTCCCATGTGCTGAAAACTGCTGGGGTTGTTCACAAGCTCAAAACCGAAGCTCATGGAGTAGGAGTTGTACTTGTACTGGTTGATGACTGCGACTCCAGACCCAACCTCGTCGAAAAACTCCTCATCGTCATTAGAAAACCAAGCATTGATATAGACGGGACAATACTCCTTGTAGGTGTGGTCACCTTCTCTCACCTGATAGTCGAAAGTGACTCGGATTTGGTCTGAGTGATTGGACTCCTCAACCAGCAAGATGGAGTGAAAATTCCACTCTTGGGAATCTGCAAACGCTGCTCCTGGCAGCACCATCAACATCAGTTTTGCGAGTTTGTTCAAAGCACGAATCATGGGTCTCATTTCCTTTCTCTTCAATTTAAGGTCACTCAGCAGTCTTGCTGCCTAATCCACCAGCGCACAAGCGCCAAACCGCTAACCCAGACAGCAGCATCGACTGAACCGACACGCTGCCCGGCTGCTGATCACTCACAACACGAGCTCAGGTCGGCCCCTACCGCGAATATGTCGGTGACAAGTCAAAAGCAGCTTGGCTTCCAACCAAAGAGCTGGCCGAGCTTTGGCTGATTCTCATGCAAAACTCCGTGAACCCAGGCAGCCGAAGGTAGGCCTGGCAAGTCGAAGAAAGGACTCAGAGCTTCACTCAAGCTGTGAACATCAGCCGAATACACTCCCATTGAGTTCTCAACCACGGTCTCACTCAATGAGCTTGGTGCGACTCGGTGACACGAAGTGCATTGATTCTGAAGATCAAGATGGGAAGGTTGCCACATCGAGACGTCATAACCCCCAGCCCATGCATGATAGTCAGAAGCAACGACGACATACCTTTCTTTCTTCGATGGAGGCGGGACTAGCCTCTCTCCGTTGGGCAGTCGGGTTTTCGAAATTATGGGAGTTCGCACCCAAGGTGAAGCCGTGTGACAGCGAATGCAGTTGTTTTTGGTTCCCATTGATTTCAGCGACTGAAAAAAGCAAATTTCTTTTTGTCGAACTGCAAGGGGTCGAGGCTGGGAATTTCATTCCCGTCTATGGTGTCTTCAGGCTCAATCCTTGAAGAGAAAAAACACACATTCCCGTTTCTTTCCGCAATGAGCCCGATTTCGGAGTAAAGGCCTTCCGGGCTATCTTCATCTCGTTTTCTACAAAACCCAACCCAGTTTGACTCTCCAACGGTCTTTCTGAAAACTCTACTCCTTTTGGAACAGAGATTCAGAACACTCCCGGCCGACCTCAGTGGGTAGTCACACCTTCTGTCAACGCGAACAATTTGATTTTCAATAACCTCATCTTTCTGTCGGTCATACTCGGTTTGGGTAAAAACTGTGTTTTCAATTTCAATATTACCGGGATCAAGTTCCACTGAAGACTCGCGGTCGGTACATGAGAGTTTGGGAAAGTTTTGTATGAACTCTACACATCGAAACAGAATGGCGGTGTATTGTTGATAGTCGTCGGACGACAAAAAGTCTTCCTTCGTGAGTTCAATAGGGACTTGCTCTTTAGTGTTGGACGCCGTTGTCTTCTTACACGAGGCACAAGCATATGCGAGAAGGAACACAAATAATTGCAGATGAATTGATATATGACGCCTACACTAGTGACGTCAGCATTTTATCACAAAAAATTCTGGCGTTCAGCCTTGTCTGTTTTCAATAAAGTTGGTGCAAGAGCATTTCAATGCATCGCCAAAGGAAAAAGGAAAATGTATGATCATCCGACCACTTCTCGTTCTTGCGCTGCTCTTCGCTGGATGTGTTGCCATTCGTCAGCAGGGAACGACGCGTTCTTCCGTGTTAGGAGATGACACCGCCACTCTAGCAGCTTTGGTTTGAAAAAGTCCGCAGATCCCAAGACCAAGTAACTTCCTTTTTCGACTGGTTACTCGAGATGGAGTCCACCATGATCACAGACGCACTGGGAAAGGGGTTTCGAGAGTTTTTCTTTCGGGGAGTAAACAAGCTGCTTCAAGCCTCACCAAACCTGAGTGGCTTGAACCACAAGGAGTGGGCAACCAAAGCACTTAAGGAGATCGATCGGCCCGACTGGGGCGCGCGGTTTATGGGCACTTCGGCTCAGTCCTACTTCATCACGATCTTTAGACCCATTTGGTATGGCCTGATTGAGGAAATGGAACGGAACGCAGGGCTTTCTGTAGAAGGCGTGAGCCATGGGCTCAGCGCAGACGAGTTTTTTGCTCGGATCCGTGGTGGTGTCATTGTCCATGACAAATTCTTCCAAAGAAGCGGAGGCGTAGGTAAGGACCACCCTGCCGTAGTTCATCGCCTGCAAATGTATCTTCTGATGAACGAATGGCTCAAAGAGAAGGGTTTTCTGCAACAAGGAAACTGCGACAACCTCACCTACGATAAGCCAACCTGCGCCAAGCATCTTTATCAGATCCTAGCCCCTATCTTCTATGACCCCAGCAACCCCTCCTTTCAGCACGAGGGAAAGAGGTTCAATTTGCTTCAAACCTTCAATGATGAAGCATTGAAAAACACCGACACTGGAGAGTCCTGCTGCAATCGCAGCTTAAAATCCGACTCCGTGGCTTCAAACCTTTGGTCAGTGCTATTTGATGTTCCTTTGAGGGGACTGGGTAGTCCCTATGGCTTTTGGGCACCTTATTTTTATAGCTACATACCTGAATATGTGGCGAGTTTTAAGGGAATCTTGATCCCCTCTTATCGCTAAGCCACCCGATTTCATCGAGACGCGCCTGGCACGGACCCAACTCGCTCATCATCGGGAATGCTTGAGGTCTGGCTGCTGATGAACAGCACTTTGATATCTTTGGCCTGCTCGATGAGGTCAATCTGTCGGTTCAGTGCCGTATTTTGACCGGTTGGGCTGGCAAGGATTGACCACGAGTGGAAACAGCATCAGATGACATCTCTGAGCAGCAAACTGAGAGCATGGCAGTTTTTCGCTGGCCCCAAACATAAGGAACTCTTGCGTATGAGACTCAATTCTTTTTGTGTGTCTTCATCCATCATCTTCAGTGCTGGGCAGGTAGCGACTGCAGACGAAAACCTCAGAGAACAGGAATTCGTTCAGCCACCTCCATGCTCAATTTTCGTTGAAAAAATCGCTGGGCAGTACTCAGGATTTGCAGAAGGGCACAATGCCTCTGTCAGCCTTCAGTACAAGCTAAACCAAAGCCTCTTTGAGGGTGAAATTGAGAACGTTCAATTGGTCGTCGATGGAAGACAATCTGGCTACTACGACATCGACTACCCAGTTAAGATAACTGAAGTGGACGTGTCGGCTGACCGCAACGTGTTCGGTTCCTCTTTCAGCACTTCATGGTCATACAATAGTGTTGGCTCCGGCTCGTACATCAACTTGGTTAAAGTGAGAATAACGACCCTAGATGGAACGACCTATGAATCAGATGAAATCCAAACGGACACAACCTTGAGAAACACGTCTCCTCGAGGGCTTCTTGAAAATGTGCCTTTTACATGGGAAGCAAGATCCTACAGCGCGGCCGCATACGTCAATCCCCTCGAGTGTAGGTAGGGGCTAAACGGCGGTTTTGGACCTACCCACGAGATCAGGCTGCTCAAGACTCTGAAAGTGCCAAGCCTTCAATCGCGGACTTTCGCAAGAATCGACTCAAGATAAGACTTAGACAAGGGTTTGGTCACAAATTCAGCACCGAATTCTCGGGCTCGACTGACCTCGCTTGGGTTGTTTGAAGAAGTCAGAAGGCAGATCAATGGCTGTCTCGAAAACGAGAGCTGGCTGAACGCTTCAAGAAACTCAAAGCCACCCATGTGAGGCATGTTGAGATCCAGAAAAACAAGGTCAATTTTAGCATCTGGGTGAACTTTGAACCATTTCAAAGCCTCCCTGGGATCCATGAAGCTCTCAACTACCTTTGCTTTCTTTGATCGAGTCACAACTTTTGAGTTGAGCTTTAAATCGATCACACAATCATCAACGCAAACGACATTCTTCAACTCTCTTCTCCATCAAAGCAAACAACAACTTTCAAACCAAATGGCAGCTTGGGTTCAAGTCTGACCGACGCACCATGACGCTTAGCAATCTGACGAACAATACCAAGACCAAGTCCGCTTCCTTCTATGTCAGAAGCTGAGTGAAACCGCTTAAAGAAAATGGTGGACTCTTTACACTGCTCTAGAGTCATGCCACAGCCATTATCTTCTATTTCCAGCCGCCGACTCACCTGATCCTCGGCCCACGCCACACGAATTTTGAGATTCCTATCTGGATGCCGGTACTTAATGCAGTTGGAAAGTATGTTTCTCAGCATCAGTTCAAACATATCATGATCAACGTTGAGTTCTTGATTCAGGCCAACAAACTCCAAACTTTGTTTGTCAAACTCATACTCTTCCGCGACTTCCTGCCAAACCTTTTCTGTGAAGCTCCCAACCCGACCCAGCTTCTTCATCGGCGCAGTGTTTTGTATTCGCCCAATTGTCAGCAACGCATTGGTCAGTCTCTGGGTGCGAAGAGCAAGCGTTTCCAGGTGCTGAATGTTTTCCTCCAAATCCGTATGATCATTCTCGCTTGCATCTTCCTTCATGAGGCTGATGATCCCCAGCATGGACTTCACTGGCGATTGCAAATCATGTGAGGCAGCGTGAGCAAACACAGAAAGCTCCTGATTGCGTTCTTCCAGTTCTCGCCTTTGCACGGCCGTTTCCAACTGAAGAGTTTTTATCTCGGTCACATCCACATGGGCTCCCAACATGCGAATGGGTTTCCCTTCTTTGTTCCTTATGGCTATTCCCCGGCACCTTACCCAGGTCCAGTCACTTCCGTTCCTATAACGAACGTATTGATCATACTTGGCATTCGGATCACGACAGTGGCTGTTGAAGTTTTCAATGGCAGTCGCCAGATCGTCGGGATGGATGAGATCCTGCCACTCACTCACAAGATGTCTTTTGGTTGAAGGATCGCAACCCAGAGTCTCCCACATTTTTGGGCTCATCCACTCATTTTCAGGTTTCTCTAGGTCCCAATACCAGATTCCGTCAAGGCAGCCCTCTTCGACAAACCTGAAGATTTGCTCATCCTGCTTCACAAGCTGCCTGAGTTCCTGCTCGAGGTAATGCATTTGATCTCTCTCGTGACGAAACAAACCGATGATAAGTAAACTTTACCTGACACACCAACCATTTACCAGAAATAGCGAATTTCAATGACCAGGAGGTCAACTTGCGGTTGACCGCAGAAGGCGGCAGTATTGTTTTGCTTTTTGCTCTCTCAATTTTTCCACTTTTTCCGATGCAACGTCGATTCAAGGAAACCGTGAGCGCAAGTTTCTGAGTGTGCAGAGGTATGGATGAAAAACATATGGAAGCCCCTGTGGATCAGTTTGACAACACTATCGATCTGCGTGGGATGTCTACCTTCAAAAGGCTCGGGCGGAGCCTCCTCAAGCTCGAAAAGTGACGAAGATAAAAGCTCGGGAGACAGCCCCAGCGAAGCTGAGTATGCAGCGGCGAACGACTCTTACGACAGACACGCGCTGGGAAAAACTTTGGTGATCAAAAGAGATCTCAGAATGGAAGCTGACCACAACTACAGCCGAGACTTGGTCAAACAAACAAGTACCGAGAGATCTATCTTCAAAATGAAGACGGCAGAGGATTTGTCAACTTTGCAATACGAATGATAACGGATCGTGTGACCGGTTTGATCTATAAGAACGAAGCAAAGTATTTTGCTGATCGGCTCAACGCTTCAAAGTGGTTTGCCCTTGAGGACACAGATCGCCTCTAAACCTCTCGCACCATTGTCGACTCAGAAGCTGACAGGGCTCAGCAACATGGTTGTCGCATTTTGCTTCCTCATCCTCGACTAAGTGGTGGAATATATCATATAATCCACCACTTAGTCGTGATATTCTTGAGGAAGGACAAGCCGTGCTGTACTATCCGAGAATGATAAGGGAAAAAGTCGAAAAGGCCCTTTCACAGAAAAGTGTTTTGCTGCTAGGGCCTCGGCAAACCGGCAAATCGACTCTGATCGAGCAAGAACTGAAACCGGATAGAGTTTTCAACCTTCTTGACCAAAGCCTGTTCTTACAGTTGAGCAGAAATCTGTCTAACTTAAGAGAATCACTTAATAAAGATGATCGTTTTATCGTTATTGATGAGATCCAAAAGCTTCCACAACTCATGGATGAAGTGCACCTCATGATTGAAAGAGATAAGAGGCGCTTTCTTTTGACGGGAAGCAGTGCCAGAAAGCTGCGCAGATCTTACACAAGTCTAATGGGTGGTCGAACTCGGTCTCTCACTCTGCACCCCCTTGTCTATCCAGAGCTTGGAGAAGACTTCTCTCTCGAACGTGCGCTTGGGTTCGGAGGGTTGCCATT
>JANQPW010000418.1 GCA_028285285.1 Silvanigrellales bacterium | reverse complement strand
AGCTCATGCTCAAGACGTCTTTTGAGAGTTTTGAGCCCCTGAAGTAGGGTCCTCCACCCGTGAGGTAGGCTGCGGGGTGTTCCCGTACACCCGCTTTTTGGAAACTCAAGGTGAGAATCGGCGTTTGCTCTCGCGTTTGAGTGGAGTGGAACTCTAAGGATTCGTGTGGCAGGTGTTTGCTCCGCACCATACTCAGAGTTTCCACGACTTTGCCAGTGGCGGCATTCTTGATTTCTATGGGTTTCATGCTCGCGTCTGCCAATGAGGCTGGGTTCTTGATTGAGATAGATAGGTCAAACACCAGGTTTCCCTCAGGTCTGCGAAGTGTCTGACGATCACATTTGTAAACAACCACTCTTTCGGTGATGCAGGTCAGTTTTCCTTCCTCGTTAAACTGAGCTGCTCCCCAGGCAGCAGTCTCTGAGGGCCTAGACCGCCGACCGATCACCATGTCCTTTTTTCCGTTTTGGAAGGCAACGGCATAGGAGGCATTTGTGCCGATGAACACTCCTCTTTGTTCCTTGAGTGCGAATTTGAGCTCTTGCTCACCGATTTTGAGGGTCACATTGGCGCCGCTTTTGATGCTGTTTGTGTTGTACCTATACATCACAAACCGATCTCCTTCGCCTCCGACCGAGCCTGAGCAGTAGCGGTTTTTTCCTTGGCCAAATTTTATGTTCCCAAAGAGCTGCTCATCGCTGCCCTCGCTGTCAACTGGGGCCGCACACCCGCCAAAGAGAAGTGCCAATACAAGAAGTGCCAAACGTGCTGAAAATATAGGCATTCTGTCAAACCTCCGTGTTTCTTCTGCTTGGATATCGGAGTCGTTTCCAGAATTCTGAGAGCTTTCTGTTTCGGGCTGTTCAGAGAGCCCGCATCCTGGCACATCTTCGCAAAAAATTTCAAACGGAAACCTGGCCTCGTAGAACATCCGCTATGGTGCGATTTGAAAGAACGTCATCAACAGAACTGTGATTGTTGGGACCACCTCATTGATGGCTTTCTACAATCGTTGGAATGACACCGTCGCCACAACTCTTGAAGAGGCTCCACTGCAGAGCGCAACGCAGCTTCTGGGTGATTCGGACTGGGTTGTGGGAAAACACGCCCAGCGCCAAGACCACGCTCGGTTTCAATGCCCGCCTTCAAACACCGCTTCTGCCCAAACGAAGGGGTGATCCGACAGAGCTTCTGTTGACCACCAAGTGGCGTGGCGTTCCATTTCATCGGCGGCCACAACTTGGGACCCTTGTGGTGCAAAGATGAGGTCAATGCGATTGTCTCTTAAAGGGGCCGGGCAATTGTTCTCACACCGGTTGAAAAAGCGTTGAAGCGTTTCCATGAGAGCCCAACCCCCTAGAGCTTCTGGGCGACGGCTTTCTTGAAGCAAGGCATCCAGTTGGATCAAACTCCAGTTGATCCACTCCTCAGCGTTTTCAACCGTGGCCCACCCTTTGTAGGGGAGTTGGTTTTGGAAGGAGAGCTCACGACGCCAACGCTCCCGCAATCGAGGTGAAAGGGAGCGCAGGTCAAAAACACCGGGTCGTGCCAGCTCCCATGGCGCGGCGAACCACAGATCGGTTCGGGGCGGAATGAAGGAACCACTTTGAGGGGGCTCTGAAAAGTGAGCGAGGGCTTCATTGATGTCTCCCCCAACGACAAGGTGCAGGTGTTGTTCGCCGGGGTTTGGAGACACATTGCTTTTGCTTTGGTGGCGCGCAGAGAGGTAGCGGTTGATGTCGCGACGCAGTGCCAGGCTTTGGGCGAAGTTGCGGAGCTTATGACCACCATGAACATTGGCCACCACCACGATGTGCTCCGTTCCCACCACCGCAAATTCGGCAAGTTGGTACACGAAGTTTTCCGCGTCGGGGCCCACCTGGAGTGTGCGGGCTTCATTGTGAATGTTCCGCAGACGATTGCTGTGGAGAATGGCAAAACCCTCCACAAGGATTCCTTCAGGGTAGGGGTTGCTGCCGTGATCAAAAACAACCTCCGGAGCTCCCTCTGGAGAAGCGCGGCGAACCATTCGCTCGGCGGTGAACTGATCGGCTTCGGTGACCCATGCCCGATTGCCTCGACAGGCCAAAAGCACCCCATAACCGGAAAGTCTCGATTGCAACTCAAGGGCGGTGTTGGCTCCGAGTTCGCCTTGCCCCACACGAGTTGTGTCTTCAAATGTTGCGCAGTTCAACTCCTCGCCAGGCCTTCCTGCGGCCACTTCCTGGAGCAAGAGCAGGTCTGGGGCCACACGGTTCACCAGCTGAGCCAACGGTTCCCGACGGCGCATCTCTCCGCGCGTGAGTTCTTCCCAAGAAAAGAAGAAAGGGCTTGAAAAGGCCGGCCGGAGCTCACCCCGTTGGTTTTGCCAGAAACGTCGAGGTGCCTGGAAGGGGTGGTAGCCATGGAGGTTGAAGCTGGCCATGCGCAGCGAAAAGCCATTGCCTGGTGAGGGAGAGTGAGTGCTTTCAATCGTGACTGCAGCCGCAGGAAAAAAGAGAGTTGTGGCGGCAATGGTGGCGAACGAAGCGAAAAAAATCTTGCGAAAACTCATGGCAATTCTCATGTGAGCCTCGTTTGGAAGAGATTTTTGTTCCCTCTTTATCTCGAATGAGGAGCTACTATGCAAGGGCTGTGGGTTGAAGCTCTCGCTGTTGTTGAAAAAACGTCACAGTTCTGCGCATGGGGTTTGAGTTTCAGCAGGCTATGCTTAAAATCACAGCAAGGACTCAACAGAACCTCAAAGGGGGAGATGCACACAAATGCCCACTCAAATGACCTCTCGAAGGCAGCGCAAATGGGGAGTTACGCCCCAATTTAGAGGAAAACTTCGCCAGTGCTCCCTGCTGGGTTTGCTCTTCGGTATATTGGTGATGACCCTTCTGGGGTCTTGTCGCACTCGTGGCCATACTTCAATTGTGCGCGATGTGCGGACTGACGACGCCAGCGTTGCAGCCGAGCGCATCGAGTCTTTGTTGCACGTGGCCGATCGCTTCCCGGGGGAGTGCACGCCGAATGGGGACTACTGCGTTTATTTTGCTCCCAAAGATCTGCCCATCATAGCTATCTTGGCAGCTTTGAAGCAGGCCAAAAGAAAAGTGCGCATTGCAACCTACAACTTGAACGTTCCCGAGTTTGCAACGGCCCTCCAGGAACTTTTGGACAGGGGGGTGGAGGTAGAATTTCTGCAAGACTTCAAACATGTCTACAGGCAGCCGAGGGAGCGAGATCGGCTGCGAATATGGCACCTGATGCCCAACCACCCAAAGTTAACGCGTTACGCTTTGCCTGTTATGCGAGGTGCCAACCCTCAAATGCACAACAAGCTGATTGCCATCGATGATGAAGTGGTTTTCACAGGCTCCGCCAATTGGACCTTCACTGGTGTGGTGGGCAACTACGAAAACATTTTGCTCATTCGGCGAAAAGAGCTGGTTCAGCAGCTCATCGACGAGATGGATGAGCTTTTGGCC
>JANQPW010000396.1 GCA_028285285.1 Silvanigrellales bacterium | reverse complement strand
GCTCAATTGCGGCGTAGGGCAGCTCAACGCGAAGCTTTTGCCCCTGGAGGCACGTGGGAACACCCGTGGTCAGTTTTGCCTTTTGGAGATCATCTTCCGGTGAGGTTTCCGCAAAGGTGTTTTCCGGTAAGCTTTGTGTGGATTCCTCTGGAAGACCGTCTTTTGGGCCTTGATAAGCTGACTCTCCGCAGCCTGGGAGAATGAGCTGAGTCGCAAGCGCGGAACAGGCGAATACGGAGGAAAAATGAATGCGCATGATCGGCTTCTCCCTCTCTCAAAAAAGACGCTGAGGGGTTATCGGCCAGTGTGGTCTGCGCTTCAAGCCTTTTTCCCTTCCCCTACGCCGCGCGAACCCCCTGGTTTCTCCCAAATTCTTCCTATTTTGCGGACTGTTGAGAGTTTTTCTCAAAGAGAGCGAGAAATCTGGCGATAGGCAGTGCAGGACGGGTGACCGCAGATTCTTTTGGTCGAGCGGTTTCAAAGTGTAAGCCTAAGTAATTTTGAGGAAAGCTATGTCTCGATTGATTTCAACGCAGGCGACTTTGATGTCGCTGTTGCTTCTGGGAGGCTGCGGCGGATCTGCCGGTCGGAGTCTCGAAAGTGGTAACGTCGATAAAACAAAGGAATCTCCACAGGGAACCGTTGGCACAGGCAATGAAAGCGGTTCAGGGTCGGAAAACGCAACGGCGTCGGGAACGCCTGAACAGAACTCTCCGGAAGGGTCTGCTGCCAACGACAAAGTGGAAAACAAGGAAGAAGCACCTATTGTGAAAGAGCCGGAAGCTGTTCCGAGTGTTGCTATTTCCGAGCTTTCCTTGCTGTCTCCAGACGGAACAGGGGGTGTGCTTGGGCTCAATGAGAGCGGAGCGGGCCTCACACGGGTTCAGTTCACGAGCCGAACTCCCTTTGCTGCGGAGGTTGTTGGAGTTCAGAAACAGTTCTCCATTCGAGACAACGCACATGTTCTTTACACTGATTCAGGTGTTTCTTTCGTGAGCGGCACCCTCACTGCCGATGCAGCCGCTGCGTCCACTCCAGTTCCTTACGCCGCAGGTTTTAGCGCCACGGATAAGGTGATCGCTGCCCAGGCAGGTGTGACCATTCAGGAAAAGGGTGGAGAAGTGGCCATCTATGACAGCGGCCTTGATCAGGCTCTGTTCACAACCCTTCCCGCCGATTTTGGAGACATCATAGGTGCTGGAAAAGCCAGGGGAGCTGAAGCCTATTGGTTTTTGAGCGCCACAAAGCTTGCTTACTACGGATCGGCAACGGCCGGTGAAGCCATGGCTTGGAGTGACGCTATTGATGTGGATGTGGCCGCGCCTCTCAATCAAACCACCAAATCAGTGTTTGTGGATATTTCCTTCACAGGAGGTGTGCCAAACATTCCCAGCAGTTTCTATGTTCTGACCGATGCCAATGTGTTTCGCATGAACACAGCAGATGCGGGGAGTGCCGACAGTGGTTCGGCTTCTCAAACGGAAGTCGGTTCTAACTAACTAGGTGGAAGCCTCTAGGCTATTGGGCAAGCTCCCTTGTCTTTTCAGGCGAAGGACCATTTGAATCAAAAGAGAGAACACGACAATGAAGACGAGGTAGCGAAAAGCTGTCGGGTCTTCATTGTTCCGATAGTAGAGTTTGGAAACCAAAGCGAGGCAGGGCCATGCCCACACCACGGGAAAAGACTTGAGGTAGGGAAGGCCGAGAAACAGAAAACTAATAAAGTACCATGGATGAAGCGTCGGGAACACCACGAGTAGGCTTCCGTAGATCAAGAAACAACTGAGTCGGAGGGAGACTCTTTTTTTTCTCAGAAAATACAGCAAAGGAAGAAGCGAGAGGAGCCACAGCCCTAGGCCAGTGAGGCGACCGAAATGGGCGGGATCTCCGAGCCCCAGCGCTGTGCCCAGATCAAACAGCATGTGATGCACAAACCCAAAGAACATCCAGTTGCGAGCGAAGATCATCGGTGAGGTGAAAAAGTTCCCATCTGAGTTCACTGCGTAAAAGAAGGTTGGCAAGCCCACCACGGTGAACACCCCAAAAAGAAACAACAGGCTGCGCTTCCACCCCTGGTGCCGGAGCCACCGCAGAAAAAACAGGGGCAGAAAGAGAAGGGGCATCCATTTGGAGCCGATGGCAGCAGCAAGAGCCAAAGCCTCCTTGGGAAGAGAGAGTCTTTTTCCTGCTCGAAAACCTTCAAACAGCACAATCAGAAAGGCCACCATGACGCTGTCCACATGCGAGTTTCCCAGCCACGTGATCAACACCAGAGGGTGGAGGAAAAACAGATCCCACCGACGGTGGCGAAGCATGGAGAGGCTCAGAGCGGCCAGGAGCCCACTGAAGATTTTCCAGCCGATTTCGAGCTGCACACCACTATCGACCAGGAACAGAGGGGCCCATTCCCATCCGAGGTAACCGTTCCACAGCATGGGGTTGAAGAAGGTTGCCAGCGCAAAAGCCCATTGCGAAAACGCGGGATAAATCGTGGGAAGGTAAGGATGATTCAGAATCTGATAGCCGGGAAAGACCCCAAAGTTCGGGTGGTCTTCCGGCGCAAGAGAGAATGGGTTCTCTCCAGAAAGGGAGACGAGTCCGTCCCACACGTAGCGCACCTGATCGGTTTGGAGGGCCGTTGGGCTGAGAACGGCTGCGGCGAAAACACCAAGCATGGCGAGCCAGAGGGGAAGCTGAAGTCGCCTGCGTTTGAGTAGCCAGGCGTAGGGAAGGGTGAAAAGCCCGGCAAGAACCACATACGCATGGACCTTTCGCTCCAGTGGTGTGTCGCCCCAGAGCTCCCACTGGCCAACACCTGAATCCACACCCCAAAAAAGAGCGACGAAGAGAGTGAGGTGAAAGATGTAAAAAATGGAATCTTGGAGCTTCAAGTTTTGGCAACTCCTTGATGCCCAAGGAAGGCTTCAATGAAACTGAAATCAATAAAAATCACATAAAGTTAGGATGTTCCCACCCAAGGTTGGCCCAAAAACTTGGGTGCCGCTGCTTTTTTCTTCCAAGAGCGTAAGAAATCGTTTAGACAACTCCTTGTGACAAGTGTGATGACACATCGGAGTTTATCATGAACATCAGTCTTATTCTTTCAAGTGTGGTTGCTTTGGCAGCTTTGAGTGCCTGCGGTGATGCAGAGGAGCTGCTCACGGCACCTTCGCCGGCTGTGGTGAACGACATCAACACTTCGGAATGCGAAACTGAAAGTGGCAACGACTCAGAAGGCGGTGGCTCTGTGATCATCAGTGGTCTGAACGGATCCGACGACCCCGATTCCTGCCTTTGAGTTTTCATGCTCGTTGAGCACCAATTTGCTTTTGCTGAAAACCCCTCCGCCTCTGGCGGAGGGGTTTTTCTTTTTATTTGAAGAATTTGGAGTTTACCTCGAGGTTTTGCCTTGAGCGAAATTTGCAATGTCAAATCCGTTTCTTTAATTGATTTGGCCGGCCAGTTAGATTTTCCTTGTTTTGCGCAAGTTGCTCGTGCTAAATGCAGTTGTGAAACCTGAAAAAAACGGGGGAAGTCTGTTGAAAAGAACATTTGGTATTGTGAGCGTTTTGTGCGCGAGTGTTGCACTTCTGGCCTGTCGGGCTGAGCCAACAAGTGCTGTGCGCATTATTGGCGGAGAGGAAGCTACTGAAGATTATGCCTTTTTTGTGAGCTTGACTTCGGGTCCTGGAACCGGCCGCTTCTGCGGAGCCTCCTTCCTTGGCGATCGTGTTGTCATCACTGCGGCCCACTGTGTGACAGGTTGGGACTCTCCATTTTACGTGCGCTTTGGCC
>JANQPW010000149.1 GCA_028285285.1 Silvanigrellales bacterium | reverse complement strand
CAATGAGAGTGCAAGTGGTCCGAGAACCCCCAGCTGAACGAGAAAAACCTTGCGCAATTTCGAAAGTACTCGCAAGAAACTGTGCGTTCGGTTCATCTGATTTGTTCAGCACGAGGGCGTCGGAAAAAAGGAAATCACTGGATTGAAGACAGCGTTGCTTTTTCTGACTACCTCCGAATATAAGGCAAATGACGAACGACGAGTGTTGAAACACTCCGGGAAACCTCCGCCTGATCATCAGTTTCCTTCAGCAATTCTTCTCAGCACTGCTTCAAAATCACTTTGCTCTTGCTTTGAAAGCCGCGCCCACGGAGACGGTGGCATTCGTTTTTGAGGATCGGAATGGTTCAATCTGATCAATGTGCGATTTAGCAAGTCAGGATCTTCCCGCAGGGCCTGCCGAAGCTTTGAACCTCGGGAGAAAGGAATGTATTCTTTGGTCTCCGGGTCTCCATGACAACTGTCGCATCTTGCCACAACTGCCTGCCCGGGAAGGACCAGGTGTTTGTCGTTGGCTTCAAGAAGTTCTATCTCGGCCAACTCATCGTTGATCACACCCAAGATCTCTTCTGTATTCGCCGAGCAGATGTCTTCATTCATCCATCTGCCAAAGAGATATTCGGTCGTCGTTTTGTGGTTCAGGAAACTTGTGCCATCGCCAATTGCAAAGGATTTGGACCTGTTGTGAGGCAGCAGTTCCGCTAAGTTCAGTCCGAAAGAGTGAAAATAAGCAAAAAAAGTGTTCCCTGCCTCGGCGGAGGTCAACGAATGATGGCCTCCGCCAATGAGCCCATTTTGCGCACCAGACAGCTCTGCGATGTCAGACTTCAGAGATTCCGTGTGTTGTTCCGTTAGGTCGCTCACAGCAGGCCCAAGCTTATCAAGTTCCGCAAGCACCTCTTGGCTTGCGTTACAAAAGGTCACGTATTTGGCAACCTTTTGAAGACTGTTCAACTTCTGTTGATGACGTCTTTTGAATCGTTTTCCATTTGCCCGGTGGATGAGACGAGCGAACTGAAGCAGGGGCCGATTGGCGCCCACATCAATCTTTGGGTTCATCACAGCAAGGAGACCTCGCCTGAGATAGGGCAGTGAGGCCCCAATCGTCTTTTCCAGCTTTTCAAGCGCTTCCCGTTCTTGACCATGTGGCTTATCGTCATTACTTCCAAAAAAACCGGGCCACGTTCTATAGGGGTTGAAGAGGAGCCGGCCATTGTGACAGACGGCGCAAGAATCAGGTTCCGGATCAATTTCTTCGAGCCCACTTCCTGAAAAGATCATTTCACTGAACGAGAACTCACCTGCAACTCGAGTGTCAATGAGCTCAATCCGGGGCCTCACGCTCAAAACCTCGCCTTCCAGCGAGGTGGAGAAAGCAAAGAAGAACCCTCCTCCCAGACTCGATGGTTCCACAGAGTGCGGCCTGTAACGGTCATCGTCCCACCCGGAATGAAGCGGGTACACAATCACACGCGGCTCCTCAAAACTGCTGGGCTGAACACTGTCAGAGTGGTATCCAAAAATCGCAAGGTCGAAGGTGTGCGGAAAAGTCTCTGCGAGATGTTGGAGGAACTGAGTTGCATCTCCCTCAAACAGGCAAGCCTCCCTCAGAAACCCTTGTCCTTCAAGCCGGCCTGACCTCCCACTCGCTTTCTCGAGGTGCTGTTCGCAAAAGTCGGATTTGGAATTTGTTTCTCTGGCTTCGGACAGAAGAGGCAAGGGAACACATGCATTTGAGACTACTAACACCACAAAAGCAAAGGAACCGTGTCTTCTTCGAATCTGAGCCTTCTCTCCCCCTTGAATCTTCCAAAGCATTTGAAGCACCTCCAACAAAGGAAATTGTCGTTGACGCCGCGCTAAAAGTCATGAAAGCCAGTGTCGATTTTCTTTGTTATTCAAACAAATTATAAGATAAAGTAAAGTTTTAAGAGCAGATTACCGATACCCCAGCGAGCGAAGCCGACGGCGCATTTCCACTCACGCCTGTGTTTTCCACAGAGGTTTCGCCTTGCACACAAAACAGACCAAGAGGTGCCTTTGAAAACTTCGTCTCCTTTTTCTCGGCTGGCTCTCTTTGGGGCCCTCTTTCTCTTTTCTGAGGGCCTCACCGCGTGCGGAGAATCGAGCGCACCAGAAAGGGGATCCGAGCTCTTGGCTGAGAAGCGAACTCCGCGGCCGAGCCGAGTGCTGAGGGGTTGGTGTTCACCACTCCGACAACTGTCACCGCGGGTTTCTCAATCCAAACACTGGGGGGTTGGCTCGCACTCCGGCAACCGCGGCTACTTCGCCATTGACTTAGCGTCGCAGGGCCGCGCACTTCCCATCGGCACGCCTGTGTACCCCATGAGAGCAGGCCGGGTGCACTCGTTTCGTGACAGCTATCCCGACCTCCACCCGCGGCAAAGGGCCGGCAAAGGAAATGCGAAGAGATACAATTTCATCACCATCAAGCACGAAAGCGGCCTCTACAGCAGCTATGTGCATCTCAAACAAAACTCGGTTCGGGTGCGGCAGGGGCAGTGGGTCACCGTGGACCACATCATTGCCAAGAGTGGTCACAACGGCTGGTCTTCAGCGCCGCATCTTCATGTTGAGGTGAGTGAAAAGGTGGGCCGAGAGCTGGGAATGACCCAACCCTTCTCCATTGACTTCAGCGGCCAAGCCTGCCGGAAACCCATAGCCTGGAAAGGAGCTGCCTTATCCGCTTCAAAAAAGGCCAACACTTTTTCAAATGATCGCGCAAAGCTTCAAAGGCAGAAAGCCCAGATCTTTTCAGAACTGCGAAAACAAGGACCTCGCTGTGCGATCTCCCAGATGGGAAGGCTCGCCGTGTTGTCTCGCAACTCCGCAAAGACGCGGATCAGCATTAGCCAAAACGGCAAAGCAGTGATCTATGTTGATCTCCGCTTTTTTCTGCAAGACAACCCGAGAGAAAAAGCCGCTGGGCTTTTTCGAGCTTACTCGCACTATCTCTCGAGATGCCGCTAACGATCCGCGCGTGGGCGCATTGCGAGCTCAAGGGAGCCAACTCAGTCGATCTTGTCGTCACCTGCCTGAGAAGGAGCACGAGTGGTCACCGAGCGCGCCAGGTTCTGACCAATGTGGTTGTCGACCAAGTCACAATCAGAGAAGATCATGTTCTTGTTGGTGTCGACCTGGTCTTCAATGCCCGCATTGTAACGCCCATCTTTGTAGGTCAAGGTGAGTTCCACACGGCGCGACTGGCCCTCTCCCTCAATGATCTGCGGTTCCGCCCCGGGGCCGCCATAGACGGTGATCTTCGTGCGGTCACCATAGGTGGTGAGCTGCAGTTGGGCCGGTGAAGGATCGCCTCCCCGTTTCGACGCGTTCTCTGCCGAACGAATGCGGCCGTCGTAAACCCGAGTGGGAATGCCGCCTTCGCTGATCTGAATGCGCAGACCAAAAGCACCCCGCTGAGTGCGGTACACCTCTGCATGCATGTTGTGCGGTGCCAAAGCCGTGATGCGGCGATCTTCATCGCTCGACACAACTTCGTCAAAACCACAACGGGCAATGGTCACGTTTTCCGTTGGCAAAAGCACGGCATCGATGATCTTCTGCGTGTCATCTCCGGAAGAAGCTGCGGGAGCCGCTCGGGCGATCGACTTGTTTTGCCCGCGGCTCACACAGCCCGCGCTGAGTGCAAAAGCCCCTAGCGAAGCCAGGGCCACTGCTTGGCGAAAATTGAAACTGAGATTCATGGTTTTCTTCCCCTCACAAGTCGTCAGAATTAATTGACACGATCATCCAATTGATTCCACACGCTGGCGTTGCTGATGGAGCAATTGCCAAAGGTTTGGTACACGTCGTCATTTCCTGCGTTAGTGTCGGTGAGGTTGCGGCCAATGCGCATTTGGAAGGTCGAGCCAAACTCTCCCCCTTCGCGGCGGATCTCAATGGCACTGGGTCGTCTTCCCGAGGAGCCATCGGCGACATGCCAAATGCCTTTGAACTGATTGCCACTCGAAGGAGAGAGAACTCGCGCGCCTTCATCGAGAGCAAAATCGATCAGGGTGTTCCTGGCGCTGCGATGGTGGGTGACTTTTTTAACCTGAAGGTTGTAGCTGCCCGAAAAAACTCTCCTGGTGTTGTAGCTGATCTGCACCACCCAAGCCAGCTTGCTGCGAGGGTCCCACCACACATTCATCTGCGCGTTGCCATCGATGGTACCGCGGTCGCCGAAGCTGCGGCAGGTCAACATGCGATCTTGGCGCCAACCACTACTTTGTCCAGAAAGATCCCGCGCTGTCGCAACGCTCGCAGAACCCAGTCCCAACGCCACCAAACCCATTGCCTTCGTGAATTGCACAAATTTTTTCACGATCCCTCCAATTCAATTGATTCTCAAAAGTGTTTCTTCGAGGTTACCCGATCAGGTGATCGAAACACAAGCAGTCGAAGAGATTGCGCTCACGAGGCCGTTTCCTAGTGGCTTTCCGGGCGGAGTCCGGCTATCTGTAGCTGATGCATCACGGCCTCTTGGTGTGCCGTGTCACGTGTTTCCACCGACAACTCCACTTCCACGTGGCCCACGTTCACTTTTGAATAGGTGCGATCGTGATGCACCTCGAGCAAATTGGCATCCGACTCTGCCAGCACACACAGGGCTTGTGCCAACTGGCCCGGCTTGTCACCTATGTGAATTTTCACACGCATAACCCGAGCTGAAAGGCGAAGCCCACGAGAGAGAGCTCTGCTAAACAACTGCGCATCAATGTTGCCACCACTCAAACAAAGCACAGAGCAACGACCGCTGTATTCCTGGGGGCGCTGCAGCAGGTGGGCCACAGCCGCTGCTCCGGCACCTTCCGCAACCACATTTTCATTTTCAAACAAGCTTGTGATTGCCCCAGCCAGCTCATCATCGCTAACCAAGCCCACAGCCGCCACCGTTTCTTTCATCAAAGCCAGATTCTGCCGACCAATCCGCTGCACCCGAATGCCGTCGGCCAGGCTCGTGCTGCCTTCCTGAGAAATGGGAGACCATTGACCTCGACTCAACGACGCATGAGCCGAGTCAAAAGACTCGTGCTCCACTCCCACGACCTCACCTTTTCCACCCAACGCCATGGCAAGACCACTGCCCGAAACAAGACCTCCACCTCCCACGGAGCACACAAACCGCTCAATGTCATTTCGCGATCGACCTGTGACTTCTTCGTACTGCCGAAAGCTCTCCATCAAACAGGTGGCCTGACCAGCAATCACCTCAAAGTCATTGAACGGGTGCAGAAACTGTGAGCCGGGATTTTTGTCGACATAGTCAAAGGCATGCTCAAAAGCCTCGTTGAGGTTTTGCCCCATGACACTGATGGTGGCTCCCAGCCTTTTGGTTTGGAGTTGTTTCACTAGGGGCGTTCCATGGGGAAGGAAAATGTGGGCCGCACATCCCATTTCTCGAGCTGCAAAAGCGACTCCCTGCGCATGGTTTCCTGCAGAGGCGGCCACGAGGGTGACCGCCTCGGCTTCCCCAAGAAACTGTGATCCGGCAGGGCTCCGATGAAGCCGACGAGCCACAGCATTCAAGGCTCCTCTGACTTTGAAGGAGCCGGTGGGGTTGAGGTTTTCCATTTTGAGCCAAACCTCTCCCCCACACAACGACGACAACCAATCGGAGCGCCGCAGTGGGCTGCTGGGCAGGTAGCGCCTCACCGTTTCCAGGGCTTGATCGAGCTCGGGTTGCAGCTCGCTGAGGTTCGTGTGATCGGGGGCAGACAAGCGCTCCAACTCTCGTTGCATGCGCGACCGTGCATTTGGGGGGGCGTCTGGTGAATTCACGGGTTCTCTCCGCTTGAGTTGTCTGTCTTCGTTTTGCCCAGTATCATAACTGGCAGCCTGTGTCTTGCCAGGTTGTCATCATCAACCTGGATCATCCGCGCCAGCGAAGGAGTCTCATGCAGCTTGCTGACTTTTGTGGACTCTACCCACGCGATCGCAATCTTTGGCACCAGCTGCAACCGGCGAGAGCACTGCCCCACACCCTGCGGGAAGTCCTCTACCCGAAGCTGGGCAATGTGCTGGCTTCCAACGACCGCTCCCGAAATAAGGCAGCCACCCGCATGGGTGTCTCCATGCGCCCTTTTCAGCGGGGCGACCGCCTCAGTGCGCTTTCGCTGTCTCATTTCATGCGCACTGATGAACTCATGAGCAGAATTGACGACGCCCAAGGCCAACTCACAGCGCGTCTCTTTATTGTTTCCGAAGAAAGCCTCGACTTCGCATCAGGCGAAGCGCGGTGCACCAAGGGGCAAACTCTCCTGGGCGTGGCCGCTGTGCTTCAGGCCGTGCACGAAAGACAAGGGCATGGCGTGCGCTTGATCATCAGCGAGCGAGCAACATTGAAGGCCAGAATTCAGCAGGCTCTGCGAGTTCGGCGAGGCCAAGACGCAAACTATGTGCTGTCCGATTTTCTCAATGGTGCTTTGATTTCCGATCTTGAAGTTTTTCATCAAAGGGGCTGCCACGGCGTGTCTTTCTTCTGCGTGCGTGATCCGCTGGAGTGGCCCTCTCCGCAAAACCCCTTGGCCCACGAGGCTCACCAACTCACACCCTTTGGAGCTACAGATGTGGCACCAACGGCAAACGTTGATGCCGCACCTGCGCAAAATTTTTCAGGCTCAACCTACATCGACAACTTGCAAGAAGAAATCCGCACCTACCGCACCAAAGTGGGACAAAACCTGGGAAGTTTTCACGGCATCACCGAGAACAACAGCATTCATGAATTGGTGCGCATGGTGGGTGATTCCTACCTGATCACCGACGCGCACAACACCCGGCGCCGCAGCGGGGGGGCAGACTGATGGTCACAACACTGCTGCTTTCTTCTCTCGTGTCGCTGGCCACATTGGGCCTCCTGCTTTGGCGCCGCCGCAAACCGCAAACCCTGCCACTGCCCACCCACACTTATGGCGGCACCAACTCCCAGGCCCATCAACGACTGCAGCTGGGGCCGCCGCCTTGGCTGCTGTGGCTGCTCGTGGGGCTCGCCACCCTCTCCATTGCTGGAGCCTATTACCGAGATGAGTCGGAATCTCTCAAAACACAACCAACAGTGGACACAATCGTTTGGGTCGACAGAAGCCTCTCGTCGTGGCTCAGCTTCACAAATGCTCCACAAATGGCAGATGAGCTTGCCAACGAATTGGTGCGCACCTCGGGCACCCTGCGTTTTTTGATCCCCAGCACCCATTGGGACGAAAGCACACAGAAGTGGCTCCAACAGGTGCAATTGGAGTCGGCCACGAACGTGGCTGAAGCCACAGCCATCATCAAACGACAATTCGACTCCCAAAGCGGCTCAGCCCCCATTCCCTTTTCCACAGACCTCACCCTCAATGTTGTGCGAGAGGCATTTCGTCAAGCACCGGAACTCAAGGCTCAAAAGGGCAGACTGGTTGTGATTTCAGATGCTCAACGTGACTCACTCCAAGACTTGAGTTTGCTCAGCGATTCCTTTGCCGACTTCCGGCTTTTAGCCTTGCCACCAGCTGCTGCTGCAGCCACATCTTCAAACGAGATCACCCCTGCACATCTGTTCACAGCTTGGCAGGAATCCGCCACATCTGAGCCTTCAGAGCCCACAACCCCAACCGACCCCAACGACCCTGAACCTCCAGGAACACCGGCGCAGCCAACCACCGACTTCGTTTCCGAATCGGAATGGGGATTTGTGAAAACCATTCCTCGCGAAGCCCGGCCTGAGCTTTTTTTGAGTCAACTCTCCGCACTCAACAACGACGGAAGTGTGGCTGCAGCTCACCCCAAGGCACTTTTTGTGACTTCAATGGAGTCTGGCCTCGTGGCCACCACCGATCGATCCGTTTCAGACGGGCAGCGCTCACTTTTCACCCACTGCAGTGCGTTTCCCTCTGGCACCAGCGAGATGAGCCCACTCGCAGACCTTCAGGCTTTGTCGCGGTTTTTGGGCCTCAAGATCCGAACCACAGAGTGCACGGAGCAGGCCTCGCTCGATCGGGTGGTGGATCGGGCTCATCTCTGGGCTTTCCGCCGGCCGAGCTTGTGGCTCGTTCCGGCCACTCCCCCGGTGCAAAACACCTTGAGCTTCCAAAAGCAGTTGTGGATACCTGAGGGTTTTCGCATGGGGCAAGACTCTCTCTTTTACTATGCTACCCATC
>JANQPW010000386.1 GCA_028285285.1 Silvanigrellales bacterium | reverse complement strand
AGCAGGTGCATGGGCTTTTGAACTCGCCAGACACCCACGAACTTCAGCACCTGCTTTCGCAGGCCATTCGCCATGCTTCTGCGCTGCGGCAAATGCGTGAGAGAGCGCATGATCACCGAGCCCCCCTAGGATTTACGGAAAACCTAGGGTATGCCCATTCGCTGTGGAAGCTCCGTATGCAAACTCTGGAAATGATCAGCGCTGCTCGTCAGTCTCTCCGCCGCACCACGCGGCCAGAAAACACACTGGTGAAAGAAGCCCGCCAAAGCTTACGGCAGCTCTCTCGACAAGAACCTGCCAATGGGAGACAATAGTAAGCTCCTCGGTCGAAGGGGTCATGTGGCATGAGCATGAATGACAAATACTTGAAGGATCTGGCACCAGCCTTTGCACGACTCGCGATCTGGAATGCGCAGTTTCTTCCCGTTCAAATGCGCCTGTTGCGCACCAGTTTGCAAAAGATCATGGCCTCAGATGAAGGCTATCTCACTCTTTCCGTGTATCGCCCTGGAGACGATCGCAGTGCGGTGGTGATGGGCCTCCGACGCGGCGAGCCTGGTCTCACGCTCACCCGCACCAAACCCAAACCTCAACCGCAACCGAACTCGTTCATCCAGGTGGCTCGCAAATATCTCCTGCGCCGGCGCATCAAACATGCCTATGCCAGCATGTCTCCCATTGCCTTCTATGTCGAGTTTGAGCCCTCCCCCCACAGCGCAGATGGCTCTGAGCCTGAAATGCTCATTCTTGATCTCGACGCCAAACCCAGTCGCGTGATCGTGGCCAAAAAGCATGTTGGCGTGCCAGAGCGTTACCAGTCAACCACAAAAAATTGGCCCAGAAGTCAGGCCTTTTTTGAAAGCTACTGCGAGTGGTCTTTGGAAGCCACAAAAACCAAGAAGCGGGCCACTTTTGAACAGGCGCCGGTAACCTACTCTTGCTACGCGCCCCCCTCAGAAGAGAGGGCCCCCGCCAAGGTGATACCCGACTACCGCAAGGTTTCGGCCACGACTCACGAACAACCCACGACCTTTTCAACCAGAGGTGCTTCTCTAGAGACCCCTTCAGCAGGGAACACCACTTCCGCAGACGAACACTCTCTCGGCGACGAGGTTCATGAGTTTGGCTTTGAAGAAAAACAGGCCTTTGCCCATGCTGAAATGGACTACGAAAAAGCCCTCTCAGTGTTACCAGTTCACATTCGTCGTGCCGTCAAAGGTCGCCTGCAGTTTCTAGAAAGACGACTTCTGCGGCAAAAGTCGGATCTTCCCACCGAATCGGAGCTCTCACGGGCAAGTCAGCGGGCAGAGGGTTTTCGTGCCAATCTGTATCTTTGGCCAGAGGGTAGCCCCACCTGGTACGTTCCAGAAAAACTCATTGAAGAGTTTGGAATGCCGACCTTTGTGCAGCTCAAACAGGGCCAAAAGCCTGGGGATCTGCTCGACGAGGAGTTCAAACGAGCCCGAAAAATCAAACGACGCCGAGATGAATTGCTCCGAAGAATGGAAAAGAGCAAGTTGGAAATCACACACTTCCAAGAGAGGGTGACCGAAGCTGGAGCCTCAATTGAAGACACCATTCAAGCCATTGCCCCAGACGGTCGCTTCACACTGGCTGAACTCGGCGTTTACTTTTCTCGCATCCAACCCGCAGCTGCATTGCGGCTTTGCCAAGATCTTTCCATTCCCTGGCAAACGGCCAGCACACGGAAAAAGAAACCAGACTCCTCGGGCGCACAACCTCGTGTGCCCTACCGCAGTTTTCAGGCTTCAACAGGAGAATTCATCCGTGTGTCT
>JANQPW010000433.1 GCA_028285285.1 Silvanigrellales bacterium | reverse complement strand
ACCTTTCTCACATCACAGGCATCATTCACGACCGAGAGCACCCTGGAAATCTGAACGAATGGCATGCTGATCTCACCTGGCTGAGCAATCCCTCGCGTGCCTCAATTTTGAGAGCGATTGAGGTGCCCCCCTGTGGCGGCGACACAGTTTTTGCATCGATGAGTGCAGCCTATGATTTGTTGGACCCTGCGCTTAAACATGAAATCGAACACCTAGAGGCCTGGCATGATTTCACGCCAATCTACCAGGAGGCCTTTCAATCGCTCAATCTCGACCTCCGCGCAGCACAAGCAAAGTTTCCAATGTGCCGCCACCCCGTTGTTGTTTCTCATCCAGAGACTGGTGAGAAAACACTCTTCGTCAATCGAGTCTCGGCCCGAAAGCTCGCGAACTCCGGGAAGGTAAACTCTCTGGATCTTCTTGAGCACCTCTATTCTCAGGTCAAACAGCCAGAAGTTCAGGTTCGCTTCAAATGGGAAACAAACGACATTCTCATATGGGACAACATTGCAACACAGCACTATGCTGTGAGCGACTACTGGCCACACCGCAGGGAAATGCAACGGATCAGCTTCGAAGGAATCAAAATCAGTTGAACTCAAGATCTCAAAAAAAGAAACAGCTGTTCAAAGAAAAGGAAAACGATAAAATGAACGCAAAGCCCCACGTCATTCTCATAGGATTCCATCCAGCATTCGTTGATCTCTTGGACTTCGACGAAAATTCTATTTCTCTGGTCCTCCACCAAGAAATGATCGATCTTTTTCCAAATCAAACTCTCAAGAGCTTTTCTTCAATTGAAAAACTCGACGTGCCACACAACATGAATCTTGATGAGTACAACGATGCATTTGAAGACATTGAGAGGCTTGTTGAGAAAGCCGTGCAGAAGCACGGCCACCCCACTGCAATTGTTGGCATGTTTGAACATGTCACTCTACCGGCTGCGAGACTTCGCAGAAAGTACGGACTCAAGGGTACTTCTCCGGAAACCGCAAGGTTATGCAGAGACAAAAGTGAAATGAAGAACCATATGAACAAGGCCGGTATTCGAACCCCTCAGCATTTCACACTGTCTCCAAGAGAGTCTGTCCAAGAAGTGCTCACCAAGGCGAAAGCCCTCTCTTACCCCGTAGTCATTAAGCCGCGCTCTCAGGCTGCGTCACAGGGAGTTGTCGTTTTGGAAGACCATCAAACCCTCACGCAGACCCTCCTCACCAGAGACCCAAGTGTGGGCTACCAGATTGAAGAGTTCATCGACGCACCCATCTTCCACATGGACGGCGTGGTTCGCAATGGAGAACTTGAGTTTCTGAGCGTCAGCGAATACTTCGGCACATGCTATGACTTCGTCAAGAACAAGTCACCACTCGGCTCCGCAACAATAGACGACCCGCAAATCTTTCGAAATGCTGAACGCTTCACGGCTCGAGTGTTCAAGGCCTTTGATCTCGAAGACAGCGTTTTTCACCTGGAGGCGTTCTACGTTGGCAAGGGAGAGTTTGTTTTCCTTGAAATCGGCACGCGATTCGGAGGGGCAGGGATTTCCAAGCATGTCCGAAATCTTCTAGGCGTCGACCTTGTGAAGGAGAACTGGCTGGCCGAAACTGGAAGACCTACAGAACTGACAGCTAACTATCCAGGAATGCCCAACAAACCTTCCGGATGGTTTTTCAACCCAGTTTCAACAGATGAACCCTCCCGGGTTAGTGGCTACTCCGGCCTAGACAAGCTCCCAGCAAACATCACTGACGGAGAGATTCCTCCAATCGGCCATAAAGTAAACACACATGCCGCACCTTTTGTTGCTGTTGGAAAATTCCTTATTCAAGACAGCACATCTCAGAAAGTGAGGCAAACAATGAAAGATCTCGCGCGAGACTTCTCTGCTCACTATGTGCCGCTTGAATGCTGAGACTTTTGCCTCAATGAGAAGCCTGGGACGCCTGTCGTTTCAAGTAGTCTCCGAATCGAGTGTTGACACTTTTTCTTGTCGTCGCGAGACATTCCAGAAAAAATCAGCAACTGCGCCTCCACGGGCTCATCTAGCACCACAGTGACATTCCGAGGGCCACGAGTCTTCCCGTCACCCTTGAAACTGAACAATTCAAGCATTGTGTTGAGAACAGCCCAGTACGAGCTTCGAAAGCACGGGTATTGCAGGCAAACATAGTGGAGGCCTTCATGCCATTTCGGGGGCTGATCGGCCGTGCACATGCGCCTTGTGGCATCGAGAAAACTGGCTTGCTCGAGTGTGATGACACTCTCGTTCCACTTCGACTCTCCCAAAACCGTGGTTTTGATTGCGCCATCGCAAGGGTGAACCTTTCTCAAAAGCCATTGAAGATCGATGTCATGTTTCCTTTCTAGCTCAGAAACCTTCAGCTCCCACTCCGTCTTCTGGGCTCGGGGAAGTCGGCCTTCTTCTTTGCACAAAACATCCCTGAGTTCGTTGTCCAGCCCCTGCAATGATGAGGAAAGAGTGCCCCCACTCGACATTTTCTGCAGAAGAAGACCTTGCAATTGGTCAGCAAACAGCTGTTCTTTCACACAACTACCCTCTGTTCTGGTTCGGCCAATTCACCTACGTCGAATGCCTGAAGAATGAGGTCATGCAAGGGGTAAGGCTCAAAGTGAAGCAGGGGAGACTTCTGTGTGATGTAGTGGTGCCAAGATGGGAGCGGGAGGGCCACGTTTGAACCCATCGAGTGGAACAACCCTTTCCGACTTGGAGAGCATACCGGCATGCGGCGATCGAGATACTTCCGCAAGTAAACAAGTGCGCGACTCTCCTTTGTCTCCTCTCCCTCCACTGATTGCAGCAGCGATTTTGCATAGTCACTCCACGCAGTGGCAAGGTCCTGTTTTGAGCCACCTGAGATCTGCTGACTTCCGTGTTTGTTATAAAACACGCGAGTGTGCGGATTGCGCACAAGTTCTAATCTGTGCAGAGCGTTCAAAGCGTTAAATTCAACATCTTGAAGGCGGCTTCGATGACTTCTCCAGTGAGAAACATGTGCTTCGATAGACTGCCTGCGATAGAGGAACGAATGCACTGGAGCCCATCGGTGCAAAGTACACCCCTCATAGAATGGTTCAGGATTGAGGCTCTCATAGTAAACACGCTGTTTTTTTGGAAGGTCCGACTCTCCGATGACCTGAGAAATCCAGTCGCAATGAACTGCATCGGCTCCTGGGTGCATTTTGAGAATCTCGACCTGACTTTGCAATGTGTTGCGCCCTAGATAATCGTCGGCATCCATCCACATCACAAGCTCTCCACTCCCCTTTTCAAAGGCGAGTTGTCTGCACCCGTTGCCATTGCCAAGATTGCGTGGCAGCTGATAAATCTCGACTTGGCTTGAGTGGCGAGACTGAAAACCTTGAGCAACTTGAAGAGTTTCGTCGGTGCTGCCATTGTCAACGAACACAAGTTGCCAATTTGTGTGGCTTTGCGCCGATAGCGAGCCCAGCACCCGTGCAAGATGAGGGCCCGCATTGAGGGCTGGCATGAGCACGGAAACAAGCATGTTGAGTCTCTTCAAACCTTGATGTTCAGCGCAAAAGGTCCGTCGCTGTGGTGCAGAGTTAAAACACACTCACAGCGGAGACCCTGCTCCATTTAAGCACTCATCGTCTGTGCCTGCACCGTGGGGCTCTCCGGCGTCAAAATCACCATCATTGTTGACATCGAAATAGTCTTCACCATCCGCACAGGTTCTTTTCTGCGTGGCTGCGCTGAGCACGCACGAAATGATCCCGACAACTTCTGCTGATTCCACAATATCGTTGGAATTAGCGTCGGCATACAAAACCGTGGCGATATTCGAGTTGAGACCACCAGAACAGTTTCCACTGTCAAAAAAGTGTCCGACTTTCAACCCGCCGAGAGAGGGACCAAACCCAGCTCCATCGGTTCCGTCGGTTCCGTCGGTTCCGTCGGTTCCGTCGGTTCCATCGGTTCCATCGGTTCCGTCGGTTCCGTCGGCCCCATCGGCTCCGTCGGCCCCATCGGCTCCGTCGGTTCCGTCGGCTCCGTCGGCTCCGTCGGCTCCGTCGGCTCCGTCGGCTCCGTCGGCTCCGTCACAGACCACAAAACCTTCTCCCGCATTTTCCGAGTCGTCTTCTGCTCGAACGTCGTTCAAGTCAAAGTCCCAGTAGTGCTGCACCAACCAGCCTTTCCCAGAAGTGCACTCTGTTGTTGCTGTTAGTCGCGTCGTCTCAACACTGGCCTCAAGTCCATCAAGACCAGCCGGCCCCTCCGGGAACTTCAAGGAAACATCAACCCATGTTCCCGCTGCGCAGGTTTTAAAAACGGACAGGTCGGTGATCCAGGCGAGCGCCCCCTCGGTTGGTGCTTCGCACTTGGGGAGTTTTGACTCATCGGCAGCCAAAAGAGACGTGTATTTTCTACCTTGGTCTTTATCGGTGTTCTCACCACCTGTTTCGTCAGCTGGTGACGTCTCCGGAGATATTCCATCGGCTGTTTCATCTGCTGGCCCCAGATCTCCGCAGGCACTTGCCAAGATCGCTCCTGCGACGACATAGACATTGACTTTCGCTTTGAGTTTCATGAGTTCCCCCTAATTTCTAGCGTTGACCACAACCATGCAGAACTCATTTCGGACAAGCTCAGCAAAAAACAACATCGGCTAATTGGTCTTTCACAAAAAAAAGGAATGAACAGACAGAAAATCAAATTTAAACTGCTTTAAAAAAACTTCACTCGAGCCTCGCTGCTCAAAATGAGCAGCGGCGATGAAACCATGAGCTTGAAAGCTCTTGTCGAACCAGCTTTATCGCCCGAAAGGAGCGGGTAGTTCCGGCTCAGAAATAAACTCCAAGCCACGCTCACGATACTCCTTCGCCACTGCGCGCAGCTCATCGAGGTCAACCGAACCGTCCGAATTGATTTCGACAATCTCTCCAAAATCGGCGGGCAATGAGGCGCTATCCTCTACAGAAACTGAGAAGAATTCACTATCGTTGACCAGCGCAGCAATGCTTTCCATGATCTCAAGCGGAACGTTCTTAACGATGAGCATCTGCAGAGTGTTTAGTTTCACAATCGAAGCACTCTCAGGAAGCATTCCCTCGATGTGAACCCGCATTTCATTCAAGGCTCTGTCACTTTCTTCTTCGTCGTCAAGAATAAGAGACGCCACAATCAAAGAGTTCTGCAATCTTGCATAAAAGTGATTTTCGAAATCAACATAGCCCAGTCCGGCAGCTTCCGTCTTTGAGAGACAGATTTGATACGTCAGAGCGTTTGGCCCCTCAAGTGATTCGGATTCATAACCATGGAAATACACCAAACAACCAGCTTCGGCAGCCAAACCCGCCCCAGTTGTGTTGACGACGGCATCTTGAAAGAACACCCGACCGGCTCCATTGAGCTGAACTTCGAGCAAACTCTCGATTTTCTGTCTGGCAACAGTTCTAAAGTGATTTAAGTCGACAGTTAGCGAAGCAGCCTGGTCCTCGCTTGTGTCTTCCCGTAGGACACCGGTCGACCCGTCCTTGCTATTGCCACAACTCACCGCACTCAGTGCCGAAATTCCAAAGAGAAAAGCAACAAGTGCTGAAGTTCCAAAAAGAAATGATCTTCCAAAATGAGCGAAAGTCACTAGCTTTCCTCCTTATGCTCAATGACAGAACGTTAAGAACAAGATACATGCCACTTAATTTAAATTAATAATTACATTACTTTAAATAAGATCAAGGCGGCACTTTTTTGACGATGTCAAAAAAGTAATCTGCCATCGTCAAACTTTCAAGTCTCTTCAGCGTGAACAGATCCTTGAATAGGGGCCTGTGAAAGTTTTTTCGTCGACAAATTCGCTTGATCGCCTAGTATCTCCCGGAAGCAATCCTGTCCAAATCTTGGAACAACCTGAGTGGGAGAAAGTGGAATGAAGATTTTTCTACCTGTTTTGGCGGCTTTTCTTTTTATCTTTGGCACATCGGCCATCGCACAATCACCTGTGATGCAGCAGCCCATCACAGCACAATCAGTGTTGGAGGTTGCGAGAGGCAGTGATGGACTTTCATTTGAAGGTTTTTTGGAGAGGCTTTATGAGCGTTTTCCAAAACTCACAACCGCTTTTGCTCTGATGCACACAAGTCGGAGTCGGCAGGCCGCCACCTTTCTCCAACCTCGGGTGATCCATTTTGCTAACAGAGGTCGCCTCCTCCTGGCCTATGGAAGCATTCCAAGCGAATCTGGTGCTCACAACGTTGAGATGATTGAGTTCAATCCGGAAACATCTCGATATGACTTTTTTGAAATCGTGTTTTCCCCTGGCTCCCTGACAGTGGAGCGCAACCCAGAGGTTTGCTCGAGCTGTCACAGTAACGATCCTCATCCCTTGTGGGAGAGCTATCCAATCTGGCCGGGGGCCTATGGAGTGCGCGATCGACGCGAACCAACAGGGCGTGTGGTGCGAGAGAAGTTCCAAGAGTTTGTCGCATCGGCCCAGAACTCCCCAATTTACAGCCTTATTGACGTGGAAAACTATTTTGCTGCAAATATCACAACAGCGCTCACAAATTCGATCACCAATGACTCCGTTTCCTACCTGCAGCGACGCCTTGAGACTGTGGAAAACTTTCAAGAGCGTAAATTCCTCCTCCAAGGCCTCTTAAAGCAATGCCCTGCCCTAGAGAGCTTTGTTTCAGATGCAAAGCGGGCCCGCATTTCATACCGCGACCATACCGGCCGGAGCACCAGTTCGCTGGAGGAACTGCGGTCAATGGTTGAAGGAGATGTCAGACACTCCTACTCTATGATGGTTCGTGACGCCGCTAACTTTGCTCAACTCGATCCGAACGATCCCGAAGCTCGGCTGCTCGATCCGAATGACCAGGGAATCAATTTTTCTCTGGATGTTGTCGATGAAATCGCAAACTTCCGATACGTCACCGAAATGGAGGGCACTTCCGTTAATGATTGGTTTTTCACACGAGGCCAGCATCACTACGGACTGCCACGAAGCCCTTCGATGAAGCTGGTGGCGACTGTGAGTCTTGCCCGAGTGTGGGTGCGCAAACACTTTTCCGGTGTTGACTACGACTGTGAGCAACTTGCGGCTCTCAGTCGCGCAGCATTGGATAGACTCTAGGTGAGCCTGAGCCCGTCAGCCTAAGGGTTCATCATTTCTAAAAGCTGAGCGCGCGCTTCTTCTGAGCCGATTGTTCCCTTAAAACAAAAACCCGAAAGACGGTCAAACTTCCTCCCCTCTATGAAGAGCGGAAACAGGAGTTTCGTGAGACCTTGGTAACCACATCCAAAAGGTGAGTCGCCTTCTTCACAGTCGTCGAGTATAGGTTTTGGTATTGTTGCGATACCAGCATTAAAAGCCCTGCCTTCAAGCGGATTACGGGAGTAAGCAACGTTCAAGAAGTACACACCATCAATAAGGTTCGCAGACGCTGAGGCTGAGACCTTTTGAGAAGACAAATCGATATCTTGCACCTCTCCATCATTTTCAGGCAACGGAAGCTCTCCGGAAGCAAGAGTCACGAACTCGATGGTACCCTCTTCGAAAGCATCAATAGTGCAGTTCAAGCTCGCAGAAAAAGCCTGTTGAGAAATGATCAAAGTCAAAGCACCAAAACCAATTCGAGATAACTTCATGGCTCACCTTCCTCTCATTTAAGTAAACGGAATTTAAATTCTTACCGACGGAAGAAGCAAAATCAAATTCACAGAACGTTGCTTTTTTCAACACTCCATGCTTAAAGAAACTTCGAGGAAAATTTTCAAGATTATTCATTTCACTTTCAAGAAACTGCACAAAAGGTCTACAGCTCAAGCGATTCCTCTAGCACATCTGGCAACCACTCTTCAGTGCAAAACGAAAAACGGCTGAACACTCATCTTCCTAGCGAGATGTCCAATAGTCAATCTGCATTGAGTCCACCGGTGATTTTTCACAATCAAGAATAACGCTTGGCCCAAATCGAAGAAACAACGCTTTCTTGAGACGATCCGAAGCGGAGAGAGGTGTTCCAAAGTTGACTGCAGGTTCTCTGTGAAGCTGGGTTTTTCCGCGAGCAGTTTCAAAAACCGCCTGAGTGGAGGGGCTGGAGTGCACCATAGTCCAAGTTTTTTTGTTCAAAGAGAATTCGCATCAAAATGCTCAGCTTCTTGCCTGAGTAAGACTGCAGGTTGACATATCCAAAGCGATTGAGGGCTTTGGGAGTCACGAAGGGGAAGAAGAGGATGTTCCGTCTTCGAGCGGGTGCCAGCAATGACTCTCCATATCTTTTGACAAGATCATACCGATCGCGTCGAATTCGTCTTCCGTAGTTCCGATATGCACTTGAGGCTTTGTAGGCTATCTCTCCATCTGTCGTCAGCTGCTCCATCGCGCACAACAGCCACTGGGCTGAATGAAGATCTGGAATAAACTCCACCAGTCGTCGCAGATTCCAATCCACAACAACCTTAGAAAACTTGTTTGCCGGATAGTCTGGCAAGCCCTGTTTCTTTAGAACTTCGACACTCAAGTTGGGAACAAGTTGGTAGATCGGGTGATCTCTGGCCACTTCCAAAAACTCCGCAAACTTGGCCAGCTCAAACTGAGTCAGTGCTTTGTACCGTGTGCGGGTGGAAAAGGTTCTTTCATCTGAGCCATAGACTCCCGGCCAGTTGCCGTAGGGATCCCAGTTTGGCCTGGGCGACTTTTTGCCATGACAATCAGTGCAACCTGCTGGTTTGCGGTCAAGCGTGACCTTCCGAGTTCCATGGACGTGCTGATCTGCATTTTGTGGTCTTGAAAAATCTAACCTTCCAAATTCAAATGAACGCTTCTTTTCATTGAAGTTGAGCAGCTCAATCTGCAACTTGGCCCCTGGATGAGCACTAAACGCAAAAATAGGAGAGCTCCTTTGCTCTTTCAGGTACTCTTGTCGCCGCTCCTCTGTGAATTTTTCAATCAGACGCAGAGGAACACGATAGAGGATCACACGAGGATTGAGCCAATCTGCAGGCTGTGTGCTTCGAGAGGAATACAGCAGAACTGAGTCAAACTGACTCTTTAAAAGCTGACTCACAAAAGATTTAAAGCCACGTTCTCCAGCTTCAAATTGGAAATCGGTAAGAGCAGACATGTCAAAGGGTTTTTCCAGAATCTGGCGAAAGCTCAACTGTCCTTCAGAATGTGAGTCTGAATTCGCAGCAACGGAGTGGTGTCCAAACGTTCGAGACTTGCATGACGTCAAACCGAGGAGAACGCAGAGAGAAAACAGGGAAACAACCAGCAAAGATCATGCTCCTTTTGCAAAAGGTAGGTTTGGGCTGCTTCCCTATTCTAAAGCCGACCACGCCCCGCATTCAACCCTGCGGCTTAAGTACCCATAGGCCGCGTAGGTCTGTCTGCAAAAGGCCTCAGGGCTCAGACCCAAAGGTGGGATCTTGTGACGCGGTCATGAGTTGATTCGTTCCAAAAGATATGAATCCTCCCTATTGTGAACTTTTCAAATATCGTCAAAAGTTTTCTTCTGAGGGTTCTGTTCAAAGAGCAGCTGAAGGGGGCGCAGTATGACGGCGAAATCCAAATCTCATGAATTCATCCGATGGTTTGATGAAATTGACATGAAAGACATTTCTCTTGTTGGCGGCAAGACCGCTTCTTTGGGAGAACTGACTCAAAACCTCGCTGGCAAAGGCATACGTGTTCCTTCTGGCTTTGGTGTGACTGCTCAAGCATACCGCTGTTTTCTGGATGAAAATAATCTTGTGGACATCATCCGTCACCAACTTCAGGGTCTCGACGCAAATGACACGTCCGCACTGCAGCAAGCCGGCCAAATTGTGCGTCAAAAATTCCTCAACGCCGAGATTCCAGCAAATATTCAAAGTGAGATCTTAGAAGCCTATGATGAATTGGCTCACAAAAGAGCGAAACAGACGAGGCCGTCCTCCGACCTCCCGCAGAGTGTGTCAGTTGCCGTGAGAAGCAGCGCAACGGCGGAAGACCTTCCCGATGCAAGTTTTGCGGGCCAGCAAGACAGCTTCCTCAACGTGAACGGGCACGGAGAGCTTCTTGATGCGTGCAAGCGTTGCTTCGCTTCCCTTTTTAACGACAGAGCAATCTCCTACCGCCAAAGCCGAGACTTTGATCACCTTAATGTGGCTCTTTCTTTGTGCATTCAGCAAATGGTGCGATCAGATCTCGCATCCTCTGGAGTGATGTTCACCATCGACACGGAATCAGGCTTCAAAGACGCAGTTTTGATCAATGCATCATGGGGTCTGGGTGAAAGTATTGTGCAAGGTTCGGTAAACCCCGACGAGTTTGTGTTGTTCAAACCCACACTTCTAGAGGGAAAACAACCTATATTGCAGCGTCACATGGGCTCAAAAGAAACAAAGCTGATCTACGATACCGACGGCGCACGCATGACAAGAACTGTGAAGGTTAGCGGCACCGATCGGAGGCGTCTCTGCATCAGTGACGACGAAGCATTGCAGCTCGCACGATGGGCCTGTGTTATTGAAGAACACTATTCTCAAGTGCACAAAAAGCCCACACCTATGGATATTGAGTGGGGAAAAGACGGCGAAACGGGAGAGCTCTACATTCTTCAAGCTCGTCCGGAAACCGTGAAGTCGCGCCTTCAAAGCGACGCCAACCAGCTCACGGTTTATCGCCTTCAGGAGAAGGGGAAGGAGCTCATCAGAGGGCGTGCTGTTGGAGAGAAAGTGGCAACGGGAACAGTACGCGTTATTAGCACCGTCGAAAAACTGGAGGAGCTACGAGAGGGCGAGATTCTTGTCACAGATCGCACAGATCCCGACTGGGAGCCCTTCATGAAAAAAGCCTCAGCAGTGATCACCAACAGAGGCGGCAGAACCTGCCACGCAGCAATTGTGAGTCGCGAACTGGGCCTTCCGGCTGTTGTGGGAACAGAACGAGCCACAAGCACACTGAAAGAGGGTGAGACAGTCACTCTTTCATGCGCGGAAGGAGAAGTGGGACGCGTCTACGAGGGAGCTCTGGCCTACCAAAAGGAACAGATTGACATCAGCAGTCTTCAGGTGCGTCCGAAAACGAAAATCATGCTCAATTTGGCCAACCCTGAAGCGGCATTTCGGCTGTCCATGATACCGAACGACGGCATCGGACTTGCTCGTGTTGAGTTTATCATCAATCACATGATCAAAGTACACCCCATGGCTTTGGTTCATTTCGATCGCGTTCAAAACACAGAAACTCGTCAAGTGATTGAAGAACTCACCCGGGGACACAGTGACAAAGAGAGCTACTTCGTAGACTCACTGGCTGAAGGGGTTGGAACGTTGGCAGCTGCCTTCTACCCCAAAGATGTCATCGTGCGCATGAGTGACTTTAAAAGCAACGAATACGCCAACCTCGTCGGCGGAACTGAGTTTGAGCCCCAGGAAGAAAACCCGATGATTGGGTTTCGTGGAGCCTCGCGATACGATCACAAGCGCTATCGCGAAGGTTTTGCTCTTGAGTGCCGCGCAATGAAAAAAGTACGTGACACCATGGGATTGACCAACCTCAAGCTGATGATACCCTTTTGCCGCACGCTCAACGAGGGTAAGAGAGTGCTCGATGCCATGGCGAAAAATGGTCTCAAACGGGGAGAAAATGGCCTTGAAGTGTACGTCATGTGCGAAATTCCAAGCAATGTGATTTTGGCCGAAGAGTTCGCAAAAATATTTGACGGATTTTCCATTGGCTCCAATGATCTCACCCAACTTGTCTTGGGCGTGGATCGAGATTCAGAACTTCTCGCTGATATTTTTGACGAGCGCAATGAGGCTGTGAAAAGCATGATCAGCCAAGTCATTGACAAGGCCAAAAAAGCGGGATCAAAAATCGGCATCTGTGGTCAAGCACCGAGCGACTATCCTGAATTTGCGCATTTTCTTGTCGATAAAGGCATTGACAGCATCTCTTTGAATCCTGATTCTCTGATCAAAACAACACTGAGCATTGGCAAACAGGAAGCAAAATGAAGAGAGCTTTGTCATCTTGTGTTGCTGAAGGAGCGGAGGGTCTGCGGCGGATTTTTGATCAGGTCAAGAATCAATCAAGGTGTGTCTATGGATATGGCCTTTCCCACCCAGCAGCAAACGCCCTGGAACTCTGCGAGTTGTTCGGTTTTGAAGACCTCCCTCGAGGTGTGGTTTCAAACTACGCACCTGGACACGCCTCGCTGGAGAAAGAGAGAGAAGATCAAACCTGTTCATCGTTCTTTCGCCACACTCCAGGTGCCACATCTCCCAAGTCCATCCAGTTGCCACCTCGGCGGGTCATCTGGAAAGCGAATCGCACAAAAGAAGACCATCAAAAGTTTCAGATCGCGCTCGCCTCTGCTGAACAGCAGAAAAGCAACACATTGCAGCCGAACCCAGAAATTTTACCAGTGGCTTTTTTTGGTATCCGTTCTTGCGACTTGAGAGCGATGCACACATTGCAAAATGTATTTGATGTTCAAGGTCAAGGTGTCCCTAAAAGCGCAGCCGAAATGCCACTTCTGATCACGGCGAGTTGTGTCGAACCGGGGCACAACTGTTTCTGCACCTCGTTTGGCTATGGTCCTGAGTGCCAAGACTCTGACCTCAATATCACTGAATGCTTCGTCGAAGAAGAGGTTCAACACAATAAAGGGTCAGAATCAGCACTTGAAAAAACCAAATGCGAACAGGGAAAAACTGCCAGGAAACAGATCTTTGTGGTTGACGCACACACAACACGTGGACGACCTATAGTGGAGGCACTGTCTAAAGACCAACACCTTCGTCATGCCTCTCAACATGAAACCGCCCTTCTCACTGCCACTCTGAAACGATCTCAGCAGAGACTGAAAGAATTCATCGCGGCTCGTGTTCCCAATGAGGAAAACCGATCCAAAGTGTGGGCTGGGGCTGACATCGCAAAGCAATTGAGAGATCAGGCCCGTTCCAAAAACTGGGAGACGATCGCAGAGTCTTGCCTGAGTTGCGGCAACTGCACAATGGTTTGCCCAACATGCTTCTGCACCACAGTTGAGGACAGCATTGATCTCGAGGCCCAAAGGTCAGAGCGCACACAGGTATGGGACTCGTGTTTTACAGCTGGACACAGTTATGTACATGGAGGAACAGTACACAAGTCGACACCGTCTCGTTACCGCCAATGGATGATGCACAAACTCTCCAGCTGGCACGACCAGTTTGGCGAAAGCGGTTGCGTGGGTTGCGGAAGATGCACCACATGGTGCCCCGTTGGAATCGACTTTCTGGCGAGCGCATACCAAATGACAAAAGGTGTGGAATGAAGCCATTTGGTTCCTCCATTTTTCAACTTCTGGAAAAACACCCCTTCTTTGTCTCCTTGTCGAAGGAGCATCTCAAGATCTTGGCGGGTTGTGGAAAGAATCTTCATTTTCAGGCGGGCACCTTTCTCGCTCGTGAAGGAGACCCTGCCGCTCATTTTTTTGTGATTCGGAAAGGGAGAGTCTCTGTTGAAATTGCGAACCCGCCAGCCGGCACCATCGCGGTGCAATCCTTAGACGAAAGTGAGATCGTGGGATGGAGCTGGCTCTACCCTCCTCATGTTTGGCAATTTGATGTGTGTGCAACTCAGGAAACCAGCGTGATCTCTCTTGACGGTGAGTGCCTGCGAGAAAAGTGTGAACAGAACCATGAGCTCGGTTTTCAGTTGATGAAAGCATTTTCGCGCATCATGACACGGCGCCTTGCGGCAACACGACTTCAACTCCTGCAAGTCTACGGAGCATCCCATGATTGAGCTGGGTCGTTCTGCTGCATGGCTACCTGAAGTTTGTGTTGTCACAGACGTGTGCAGAGAGAATAAAAGCACAGTCACTCTTGAACTGGAAAACTCCAGCTCAGAACCACACAGTCAGCCATTAGCCGGTCAATTTCATATGCTCTATGCCTTTGGGGTGGGAGAAATTCCAGTTTCATTCAGCCGAATTGAAAGCGACAAGGTTGCACACACTGTGCGAGAAGTTGGTGCAGTTTCTAAGGCGATCGCCGCACTGAAACCCGGAGCATCATTGGGAGTACGAGGGCCCTTCGGCAACTCGTGGTCTGTATCAGCCAAGGAACACAAACATATTGTTCTCATCGCTGGTGGGCTTGGACTCGCCCCACTTCGGCCCTTGATTGAAAGGCTTTGGCAGGAATCTCGAAAGTACGAGCAAATTCTGTTGTTGATTGGCAGTCGCGACCCCCAATCGATGCTCTTTACGGACGATGTCACCCGCTGGCGCACAAGGATAGAAGTGAGGCGCAGCGTTGATTCATGTCAGTTCAGAAATCGAGGCGACGATTGGAATGAATCTGTTGGCTTTGTGCACACGCTGCTTGATCGCGAGTCAGAACTCTCCAAAGACACCGCAGCCTTCATCTGTGGCCCTGAAATCATGATGCGCCACTGTGCAGAACGACTTGTGGAACTGGGTGTGAACTCTCGGCAGATTTCACTGTCTTTGGAGCGAAACATGAAATGCGGCATTGGTTTGTGCGGACACTGCCAGTTTGGGCCTGATTTTCTTTGCAAGCAGGGTCCGATTGGGAACTACCATAATCTGAGGCCGCGCCTACGCATCCGGGAGTTTTGATGAAAAGCAAAAAAGCTGGTGCTCAGCAAAAAAAAGCAAAACTCGCTGTTTGGAAGTTTGCCTCTTGTGACGGATGTCAGCTGAGCCTCCTTGACCTTGAGGATGAGCTTTTGCTGTTGGCCAATTCCGTTGAAATTGCATTTTTTTTGGAAGCTTCGAGTCGGGTCTTACCAGGCCCCTACGACGTCTCGCTTGTAGAAGGCTCTATCACCACCAGAGAGGATCAACAACGCATTCAAGACGTGCGAAAACAATCAAAAACGCTGATTTCCATTGGCGCATGCGCAACCTCGGGAGGTATTCAGGCACTTCGAAACTTTGCCGATGTGGATGAGTTCACTCGCCATGTCTACGCCACACCGGCATACATCCAAACCCTCACAACCTCCAGTGCCATTTCTGAGCATGTCGCTGTTGACTATGAGCTTCGAGGCTGTCCGGTCAACAAATATCAGCTTGTAGAGGTTTTGACATCAACTTTACATGGGAAAGCACCCTCGATTCCCAACGAAAGCGTGTGTATGGAGTGCAAGCGCCAGGGTCAAACCTGTGTGATTGTTGCAAACAACACGGCATGTCTCGGACCCATCACCCATGCGGGGTGTGGAGCCATTTGCCCTCGCTATTGTCGCGGATGCTATGGCTGCTATGGTCCAAAAGAGCAATGCAAACCCGCACCCTTATCGCAAAAACTACTCGAAAGAGCAGCAAAGGGGTCGGCATCGCAAAACGAGCTTGCAAGGTTGTTCCGAACTTTCAATTGTAACAGCACAGAATTCCGAGCCGAGAGTCTCCTGCAAGAAGAACGTGCTCAAAAGGCAAAAAAGCACTCATGAACAGACATAGAAAACGCACCATTAAGGTTTCACAACTCGCTCGTGTTGAGGGGGAAGGTTCGCTTGAGATCCAAACGGAAGGTCTCGCTTTGCAGGACCTCAAGCTTTCAATTTTTGAGCCACCGCGTTTCTTTGAAGCGTTTTTAAGAGGTCGCTCACACACCGAGGCACCGGACATCACGGCACGCATTTGTGGTATCTGTCCGGTTGCCTACCAAATGAGTACCGTTCATGCCATTGAGGCGGCCTTCAATGTGGAGGTGTCGCGCGAGATCGATCTGTTGAGACGCCTTCTCTATTGTGGAGAGTGGATTGAGAGCCATGTGCTTCACATGGTTATGCTTCACGCACCTGACTTTTTGAAACTCCACAGTGCCGTCGAGGTGGCAAGAGACCACCGCAATGAAGTCGAAGCCGCTCTGCAGATCAAGCAGGCAGGAAATGCAATCATTCGAATTCTAGGGGGGCGAGAAGTGCACCCCATCAATGTTTGTGTCGGTGGATTTTTCAGCCTTCCAAAAACCAACGATCTGAAAGAGCTCCTTACCCCACTTGAAGAGGCCTATGAAAAAGCAGACAAACTTCTTGAATGGGTCTCTAGCTTCTCTTTTCCCGAAGCTTCGGGAGTTTTTAAGAATGGCAAACCCCCTCTCGTTTCCTTGGTTCACGAGCACGAGTACCCTATGAACCACGGGCTCGTATGCCTTTCTAACACCCGAGCGAGTCGGTTTCCTGTCACTGAATATGAAGATCATTTCGTGGAACAGCATCTCGCGCACTCAACGGCTTTGCATTCCCGGCTGATGGTAAGGAATGCCTCAGGAAAATCTGTTGAGGAGCCTTACTTGACCGGCCCGCTTGCACGACTTTGGAACAACCATCAACACCTTCCTCAAAAGATAAAGAAAAAAATGCAGAGCGTCGGTTTTCAAATATCACCAATCAACCCATTTCGATCGTTGCAAGCTCGTGGAGTTGAGGTCTTGTTTGCTCTTCATGAAGCTATACAAATCGTAAAAGGATATCATGATGGATTCGCGCCAAAAGTCGACTTTAAACCCCTAGCTTCCCAAGGTTTTTCGGCGACCGAAGCCCCCCGTGGACTTCTCTATCATCATTTTGAACTTGACACCGACGGCCTCATCAGCAAGGCAAAGATCATTCCTCCTACGAGTCAAAACCAAGGGTTCATCGAAGAAGATCTCAGGTATCTTGTGACAGAAAACTTAGATCTGGAAGACGACGAACTGCGTCACCTTTGTGAGCAAGCTATCCGCAACTATGATCCGTGCATTTCATGCGCCAGTCACTTTCTTAAATTCACAAGAAAGCGAAAAAAGAAAGAAAAGACCAAGACCCTTCCCTTGGTAATAGCACTGGGAAACCCCTACCGCCAAGACGATGCGGCCGGACCTGCCGTTCTGAATAAGTTACGCAAAAAGGGCATGGAAAAGTCTGCAGAGCTGATCCACTTTCAAGGTGATGCTCTGGGACTCATTGCTCACTGGAAAGGTCGAGACACCATTCTTATTGATGCGGTGATGACAGATGCTTCCGAGAACGAAGGGCAGGTCACCTGCACCGAGTGGAACCACACTTTCTCACAAAGCGTTGAAAAACGGGGTTCCTTCACTTCACACCTACCCAATCTCTCAGATGTGTTTCGTGTGTCCCAACAACTGAACAAAACTCCCCAACGGTTGATGATCGTGGGGATCTCGGCACGCCACTTTGAATACGGGGAGAAAATGTCAAGGCCCGTTTTGAAGGCTCTCAATGAAGCTGAACTTGTGGTCCAGACAACTCTAGAGGAGATGAATCATGCATGAATCGGGACTGATTCGGAATCTTATGAAACAGGTTGAATCCCTCGCCAAAGAAAACAACGCTCAATGCGTCAGCAAAGTCGTGGTCCGAGTCGGAGCACTAACCCCCTACTCCAATGAATCTGTGATCAGTCACTTTGAAGAGGCGAAGACTGGGAGTGTGGCGTCAGAAGCAAGCATTGAGGTCATCCGAGACTCCGAGATATTGTCACCCACTGCCCAAGATCTCGTGATCGACTCCATCGAGGTGGAGGGCGCCCCCCCATGACACATCATTTAAAGCTGACCCTAACGGGAACAGTGCAAGGTGTCGGGTTGAGGCCGGCCCTTGCAGCGTTTGCAAGAAAAAGAAAAATGACCGGAGATGTTTGCAACACTGGTTGTGGGGTTGTGGCACGATTTCGTTGGCCTATGGAAAACAGAGCCATGGATGTGCCCTCCTTTGTAGCAGAGCTACTTGGTGCGCTGCCGAGGTCGGCCGAGGTGGCCACATGGCAAGGAGATCTTTGTGAAGATGTGGTCGGCCTTCCAGTCGACTCTTTTGAAATCAAGCCCAGCACACACGACCACTTGCAAGGAGATTGGCCTCGAGATTTTGTCACCTGTGAAAAGTGCCTTGAAGAGTTCCAAGACCCTCAAAATCGCCGGCACTTTTTTCCCTTCGTGTCTTGTACCCAATGTGGCCCTAAGTACACGGTGACTCACTCTCTTCCCTTTGATCGCAATCGCACCACAATGGCTAGCTTTGAGCTCTGCAGCGGCTGCCAAACGGAGTACAACGATGAAGCCGACCGTCGCTACCACGCGCAGACATTGTCTTGCTTTGATTGCGGCCCCACACTAAGTTTTGCACTAAAAGACGGCGCCTTTCGGTCTGCTCGAGGGCCTGATGAGGTCAGACAGATTCTCGGAGTTGTCGCCAAGGTGTTGAACAACGACGGGCTTCTTCTCATGAAGGGCCTGGGAGGCTACCAACTCTTGGCAGACGCCCGTTCCACGATTGCCACACTGAGGCTTCGTCAACTCAAGGCTCGACCGGCAAAACCGTTTGCGGTGATGGTTGCCGACATCCATGCCGCTCGAAGCCTCTGCTACGTGAGTGAAAAAGAGGTCGATGCCTTAAGATCACCCCATGGCCCGATCGTCATATGTGCACAGAAAAAAGGCATTGAAGGTCAGTGCCTATCAGGGAGTTCCCTTCTGTCTTTTGAAGTCACTTGTGGTTTAGGGACTCTAGGTGTCTTGCTACCCCCAACGGCCCTTCATATGGCCTTGTCACGGCAAATCAACGCTCCATTGATTGTAACAAGTGCAAACTCACCAGGGCAACCGATGGTCACGGAAGATGAGCTTGCGCTTCGGAACTTTCGCGACCAGGTGGATGCTGTGCTGAACCACAACCGCCCCATTCTTCGGCGAGCCGACGACTCGCTGGTGAGGCAAATGGGTGATG
>JANQPW010000362.1 GCA_028285285.1 Silvanigrellales bacterium | reverse complement strand
ACGTGGCCTGCACCGTGAGAACTGCGAGGAGCTCGCGGTAACCGCGGCGTTCTGTGAAGATGTCAAAGGTCCGTGTGAGGGATTCCGAGTTGGTTTTGGCGCCAGCCTGGGCGATGATTTCTTCACCTTCACTGGAGAGAACCAACTGGTCACGAGACTCAACGGAAGCGAAAACAATGTCTGGAAATCGAGTGATTCCAATGAGTTGAGTTTGCACCTGAACGTTGTCGAGCCTCCAAAGGTTCTCCTCAAGGATTCCCAGTTGGGTGTCACCTATTTCATTCAGGCGTTGCACGATAATGTTCCGGTCGAAGTCGAACTCGCGGTACATTTGCGCACCGGTTGCAATGAACGTGATGATGGAGCTGAAGGCAAAAATCGAAACAAGAACTCGCCAAGCCAGGCTATTTTTGGGCTGATGACTTGTTGTCATCATCAGCTTGGCTTGAAAATTCGGTACACCACCTGACACGAAAGCCCCCAAAAGCCCGACATGGGTAACTCAACAAAACTACCCACAACAAGTCAACACCTGCAAGAAGGGGTCTGCCTCGGCTAACCTTTGCCGTCTGTGGGCAGCTTGCTCAGTTGGGCTTGGGAGAGGGAGTCTTTCCCCAATTTGGGTTCGCTCTCCCCCGATCAAAAACCGCCGAAAGCAATGTCACAGCCGCTGGTGTGACCCCACTGATCCGGCTTGCTTGGCCAAGCGTGCTGGGTCTGTTGCGTTCGATCTTTTCTACCACTTCTTTGCTCAATCCACTAACTGACCGGAAGCAAAAATCTTTTGGTATCCAGATGCTGTCAAGCTTGCGGAAGCGGTGTGCAGCATTTTCCTCGCGACGAATATAGCCCTCATACTTCACTTCTATCTCCAGCCGCCGCAGGCATCGCTCTCTGTTTACCCCCCCTTCGCGAGGCAAAAACCCGAGCTCAGAGAGTTGAGTTGCTGTCACCTCTGGTCGCTTGAGGTAGGAAGCCAGATCGGTGTTCACGTTCACCGCGGGGAGGCCAGCTGCGACAAGGCGCCGGGCCAGGTCTCCGTTGGGGTTCAGTGAGGTTTTGCGAAGATGAGTCCAAAGTTGCTGCACGGTTTCTTCGCGTTCCCGCAGTGAGTGGATCTCTGAATCCGCAACGAGGCCCAGTTCATATCCTTGCTCTGAAAGACGAACGTCGGCGTTGTCTTCCCGCAGCTTGAGGCGGTTTTCGGCACGGCTTGTGAACATGCGATACGGTTCCTCGGTGCCCAGTGTGGTGAGATCGTCAATCAGCACACCTATGTAAGATTCAGTGCGGCTCAAAACCACAGGACCGCTTCCAGCAACTTGGCGAGAAGCATTGATGCCGGCGATTAAACCCTGGGCCGCAGCCTCTTCGTATCCGGTCGTTCCGTTGATTTGCCCCGCAAAGTAAAGCCCACTGATTTGCTTTAGCTCTAAAGTGGGGTGCAGCTCCGTTGGCTGTAAATAATCATACTCTATGGCATATCCAGGCTTCACAATTCGAGCCTGCTCGAGACCCTTGATGGTGTGCAGGAACTTGTATTGAACGTCGAGAGGAAGGCTTGTTGAAATTCCGGCAGGATAGATCAGGTTAGTCTGGTAGCCTTCGGGTTCCAAAAAGATCTGGTGGTTCGTTCTGTCGGGGAACTTCACCACTTTGTCTTCTATGGACGGGCAGTAGCGAGGGCCGATCCCCTGAATGACGCCACTATAGAGTGGAGATTCATGCATGTGGTGATGAATGATCTCATGAGTCTGCTCGTTGGTGTGGGTGACATAGCAAGGCACCAGCTTTTGGGTGATGGCTTTGGTGCGGGCACTGAAGGGAACAAAGTCGGGATCTGAGTGCTGAACGTCTAGGCCAGCGGTGTTTAGAGATTGAGCATCGAGTCGAGGTGTGGTTCCGGTTTTCATGCGACCCATGGGGAGACCCCAATGAGCAAAGAGCTGTGCGAGCTGGAGAGAGGCAGGCTCTCCTCGTCTTCCGGCACTCACGCGCTCTGAGCCGATGTGAATAGTTCCGTTCAGAAAAGTACCTGTGGTGACAACCACGGTTGGTCCGTGGATCTGAAGACCTGATTCGAGCGCAACCCCTGAAACTTTGGCAGAGCTCAAAAGCACCTCACCGACCATACCTTCAACAACTGTGAGATTTGGCTGTGTGAGCACCGCAGCTTTCATGTGCTCCCGATACAGTGCCATGTCGGTTTGGGCTCGAG
>JANQPW010000354.1 GCA_028285285.1 Silvanigrellales bacterium | reverse complement strand
TTTCTTGAAGAAGGGAGGCATGGCCATCAAGAAACGAAAGGATCTGCTCCTGTAACAATCCAAACTTGGAATCGAGAGCACCCGTGCGCAAATGGGGGTGCGTTTCAATTTCCAGGCAGGGGTTGAGGCGCAGCGCAAGCCGAGTGGTCGAAGGCTTCTTTTGCAACAGCCGGAGCGCCTGTTTGAGCTCGCCCACATGCTCAATGTTGAGAATACCCACTTCGGTTGCGATCGCCTCCTCAATTTCCCGGGTTGTTTTTCCCACCCCGGCAAAACAGATCGACTCGGGCTGCACACCTTGGCGAATCAAATGGTGCAATTCCCCCAGCGAAACGATGTCAAAACCCTCTCCACAGTCGCGCACAGTTTGCACAATGGGCTCTCCCCAATTGGCTTTGAGAGCGTAGTAAACTTGAGCGGAAGGAAAAAACTGTTGCAAAACATCACGATAAAGACACACGCGATCTTCCACAGCCGTGAGGGAGGTCACGTAAAAAGGTGTGGGAACACGCCCCAAAATCTCGCTCAGGGCCACCTCTTCGATCCAAAAGTCTGAAGGACGTGAGGTGCCCGAAGCACCGCTTTTGCAGCTTGCCCTCAACTGGGGTCTCACAAAAAAAGGGTTCGGTTCCTCAGGTCTCATGATGTTGCGTTCCTCTGGTGTGCTTTTCAGGTGCTTTAAAGGCTCATCGATTCTGCCACAATCCTCCACAAATGCCAGAATCAGAAGAGTTCCGCGATTGGCCTTTTGGTCGTGCCATGCTAATGAAACCTGTCGACAAGGTGAAAGGGAGTGAAGGAGATGACGGCTTCACCGGAAAGAGAAGGAACCGTTTTTAAGTTTGGCGGAACCAGCGTCGGAAACATAGAGCGCATCGAGCACGTGGCCGACCTCTGCGCCAAACACCGGCCCGTGGCCGTGGTGGTTTCGGCCATGGCAGGAGAAACCAATCGCCTGGTGGAGCTGGGGCGCTCCATCTCCCCTGAAACAGACGTTCCTGAATATGACATGCTGGTGGCCTCTGGAGAACAGGTCTCTGTAGCGCTTTTGAGTCTCGCCCTCCGCAAACGGGGCATCTCCCCCTACCCCATGCTT
>JANQPW010000353.1 GCA_028285285.1 Silvanigrellales bacterium | reverse complement strand
AGCCAACAGAAGCGGAGAGGGAGGTGGAGAGCCCGCGAGCTTCCCCGGGTAAAAAGCGTGGTGGTGGCCGCTCACAAAGACGTCTACGCCTGCATCTCTCAGCAGATTGTGGAGCTCTTCTGAAGGGTTGAGGATCTCCCCCACTCTGTCTTTACCCTGCCCAACGGCAAAAAGAGGGAGGTGGGACACCACAACTCGAAATGAGGCGGTTTGAGCCGAGTCCGACGCTAGTTGTTGCTCCAGCCACTCCCATTCTCGTGCCACCTCTCCTGCTGAGGAGCCGTCGACCACACCCACCCAGATGGGTCCTGCGCGCAACGAATACCAGAAAGGGAAATGCTCCGAATCAATCCACTCTAAGTTGGAGCCAGGAATTTGCTGCCAGGCATTCTGCCAAAACGATCGTGCCACTCGGCGTTCCAGGTCGAAAATGAAACTGCCGTCGGCGCGCCGCGCGCTCGACGCATCGTGATTGCCCATTGTTGAGAGAAAGGGAACACCGCGGGTTGAGAAGAACCTGAGAATGTTCTCTTCAAAGCTCTGCCACATGCGTTCGAGCTGTGACTGACCGAGGTCGAGGCTTTGGCCAGCAACGAGGTCTCCCGCCCCGAGAACCAGTTGACACCCTTGGTTTTCGAGGAGCGCAAGAGAGGCATAAACTGTGTCACGGTAGTCGGTGCTCCCATAAGACGAATTGAGATCGCTCATGAGGCAAACGCGATAGGGTTGCCGCTGCGCATGAGCTGATTCCGCAACTGCCAACAGGAAACATGTGGCCCAGATCAGTCGTTGGCAACCGAGAAGAAAGGGGTTTTGTTGAGCTAGCTGAAGCATAGGGGACCTCTCCCTCGTTTTGTTTTGGCCTGCTTTTCAACAATCATAAGTTCCTCCAACCTTTTCTGTGCAGCGATCATGTGAGAATCGTGCAACAGGAGTTCCTTTGTGGAACAATGTCACATTGCAGGCTTGCAATGTTGCAGTTGCGTGCAGGTTCATGGGGATGTGGAGAATGAAGACAAAGTCACTGATGGGGTGTTCTGCACTTGTTGTGATGTGTGTCCTTGGGGTGCACTCTTGTCAAAGCATGAGATTCAATCCTCCAGAGCGCGAAGCGAAGCAAAAGAGCACTGGTTCCTTTCCGGAAGGTTACCCTATAGATGGTGCTGGTTCGGTTTTGTTTGGCCTTCTTTCAAAAAGTCAGGCCACAGATGTGAAGAGCTTCTTGGCAGAGCTTGAAAAGCTCAACGACGCTTCTGGCTTTCAAGCCCTGAAAAGCAGGCTGAGCCAGGTCGACGCTGGAGGGTTTCCGCTCAACGGTGGAGACTTGGTCAATGAAATCCTCAGTGCAGACACCCGCGGTTGGGAAGAGAACATTCTTGCCAACTCTCTCTTGCGGCACCTCTTCCCGGTGTACATGAGCCGTGGGCGAGGGTTCAAGGGTGAAATGCCACAGCCGCCTAAAATTCAGCGCTATTTGTCGTATGATCCAGCGCTGTCGGTGGCCATTGCATTCGACGCGCGTGCTGATGCCAGAGAACTCGAGGTTTTGGAGTTTCGAAGCGGGGGGAGTGGAGCTTCCGGAGAGGAAGGGGCTAAGGGTTTCAATACGGTGCTCTGGGAGTTCAAAACCAGCGGCCCCGAGCTCTCTCTCCAGCCCTCAGAAAACTGCACCAAGTGCCATGGAGAAAAGTTCACAACTCCCCTTCTCGATCGCTATATTCACTGGCCCGGCATGGTGCCTTCGAAATCGGTGCAAAAGGGAGGGAATCTCGCGCAGGCAGACAGCTACCAAAACACCGCGTTGCAAAAGCAAGCCAAGAGTCTGATTGACGATGCGAACCCCGCCGAATTCCTCAGACCTTTTCTCCACTACAAAGACAATCCAAACCCTTCGCTGGGTTTGCTCGACAAACGGATCACCACACTCAACATTTTAACAAACCTTCGCGTTCAGCAAATTCTTGTCGACCGAATCCTTGCTCAGGCAACCTCACCTCAGTTCCTTGCGAAACACTCGCTGAGTTCGGAGCAGGGCCTTGAGTTGGTTGGTGATTTTCTTGACTACGTGCGGGCTGGTTTTGCAGCCTATCGTCTGATGAGTTACTTTCCCTTCTTTTTGAAGCCGGGAGAAGCGGAATTGTACCAGGTCACTTTCCTGAAGTGGGTTCGTAGGGTGCCACCAAGCCTGGAACGTTACTGCCGAGACGTGGCTCGGCGCGACGTCCAGGCGGCTAGGGGCTTTGGCCAGAGGCCTTCCTTTGAGTCTACCAAGTGCGGCAATCATGGTTTTCCCTATTTGGTTGCTGAGTTTTTGACCTTTGCGGAGTATTTGGGAGTTTCTGAAGACTTTCTGAAAGAAAGTTCTCCCTTTGTGATGGGAGATCAGATTGCCGGCGTTAAGTCTGGAAAGAAGCGGCTGAGTTTCAAGGTCTTTTCTGGTGAGGATTACGAACAGGTTGAAATGGAGGCACAGGTCTTTGACTACTTCGACAGCGGGGGCACCGGCGATGGGGCCATCATGAAGGGGAGCAATTTCTTTATGGATGTGTTGGAGTGGAGGCTGGGACGAGTGTTTCCAAACAAGGATATTGTTTTTCAAACAGAGTTTCTTGGCAGAGAGTTCATCAATAGCCGGACAAAGATGGGGAAAAAAAGAGCTGCAGAGGCCATCACAAAATGGATTCGCGATCGCAGTGACTTTGGCAATCCTCAGCACCTTCGAGATGCCTTCTACCTTTGCGCAGCCGTTTTCCTGAAACAAAACGATCCTGTTGTGAGGGAGACGTCGAAGGAAGTGACCGATTTGTGCGAGAGCGACCCTCGCTTGGCGCGGCTTTCGAAGAAACGAAACTTCCGGAAAATTGCGCAGAGCCTAGGATTTTCCATTCCAGAAGAGTTGCTTTATGTGAACTCTCCCCTCTCGCTCTGAGCTTCACTCAACGGAAGCAGAGGAGCGTTCAGTTGGAAGTGAATTCTGAATAGCTTCGCGGATGGCTAGTCTTGCAATCTCTTCCCTATGTGGATCTGTGGAGTTCAAAAACTGTTCTTCAATTCCAGAGATAGCTGCGTAACGAGAGCTGTCCCCAACAGTCTCTTGGATTGCTGCCCTGGATTGATAAAACTCATCCCACACCTCCGCCAAGAGTCCCCAAAAATCGAGCCGTTCTTCGGCCCAGCTTCTTGCTGAAGCACACTCCTCTTCAGGAAGACGAACGTACCAGTTTTTTCCTTTCTCTCGGGCCAGTGCTTCTTTAGTCTCATTTGCTTGGATAATTTTTGTGTTCAACTGTCGTTCCAACCAGTTTCCTTGGTAGGAGATCACCCGCGAGTCTCTCCAAAGGGTCTGGTAGTCTGTTCTTCCCATGTCACGGGTCTCTCGCCCGGGAATGGGAGCTGCGCTTTCACAACGCCATTCGGGATACTCCGCCTCCCAATTCCATCCTGCAAGGCACTGGTGTCGGGGGCCGTCGTCAAGATTTGTGATCTTTCTCAGCCATTTTCCAGACGCATCATTGGGCATTCTCGCGACCCAGTTGCCAGGAGCCTGGTACTCAAACAAGTGCGAGGGCTCGTATTGCCAGTCTTCACCATGGTGTTTCAAGAAGAATGTGGGGTTTCCAGATTCGTCAGTTGTGAAGAGAACGTGTTGCAGCCGAATTTCTGATGGCGACTTTTCAATCGGCAAAATCAACTCCTTCACCGACCTTGATTCGGTCGCGTCGTACACCCGTGGATCAAGATCATATCCCTCCTGAAGTGATTCAATTTCGACATAGGAGTAATCGACAAAGTAGCAACCGGCTAGGTTGCGGATTGTTCTCATTTCGACCTCAAACCCGGAGGCCTGTGCCGCAGCCACGACACAAAAGGGGAACAAAAATGTGCAAAACACTTTCTTCATGCTGAACCTCATTGAGAAAACCTTTATTGATAATGAATATCAATATCAATAAAGGTTTTGCTGGGGGTTGTCAATGGGACCGAGGCAGTTTGAACTATAGGGCCGGAGAAATCTTTGACACCGAACGAAACTGGTTGGAGTTTCTTTTCCGTAGAGCTTTTCTTTTGTTGTGTGGTTTATGTACACCGTGGGGCCCCTCGTATACGCGACAAGTTAATACGTTTTGCAACACGTCCGTTAAGATAGGCAGAAGAGTTTTTGAGGAGAAAACATGTCGCCTGCAAATCGACGAAGAGTTCTGCGTTCTCTGGGGTTCGTGCTTCCCCTGTTTTTTTTGGCCTCGTGTGGCTCGATCAAGCTCACTGGAGATGCAATTGGAGAATCTCTTGACGCCTGGAGAAGTGGGGGGAAACCAAATCAATCGGAAGAGAAGCCCGGAGTTTCCTTGGAACCTCCAGAAAAACCTCGTCATCATCCTGAACCGCCTCAGGTGATTTGTTTGGAAGACGTATGGGTGGAGTGTTCGGTCATGAAC
>JANQPW010000330.1 GCA_028285285.1 Silvanigrellales bacterium | reverse complement strand
TTTCTTGGGCAATGACGGGAAGCGCTGACGTGCTTCGAGGCTCTTTCGGCGCTGGTGATAGTGCCGATCTTCGGAACTTCGCCTCAGTTGACTTCACCTTTAAAGACCTCATTGAACCAGCCATTGAAAAATGCGCGCAGAACTTCTATTGCATCGGCACTCTTTTCGCCTCAGGGGTTCATAAGGCCCACCAGACCTTGGGGCTGTCAAACAGTTTTGCCGATCGCACCACGATGTCTCGAGATGTGTTTGATGCCCTCACCAAGACTCAAGCTTCGTTAAGAGAGCTCAGCTCGGACATTCTTCCCGCCGAAGAGAGTGAAGAGTCATCTCTCGGTCAGGGCTTTGATGAAGACGATGGAAAGGTTGCGGGAGCCTTTTTGCGAGCCTTCCTTTTGAACTTGCGGGCCGATTGGCGCGAAGCTTTTTGTGCGGGCTTCGTAGAAAACTTTGGGGTTGCGGGCTTTCCACTGGTTGCAAGAGATGGGGTGTGCTCATGAAAGAGCGCGACAGTTGGGGTTCGCTTCTTCTCATTCTGCTTCTGTGTGTCACATTCCCGAGATGGGGAACGGAGAGAGCAAGGGCAGAAGGAAGTTCCGCTATGTCTCACTCCTTTGCTCTGGGTGCCAGCCTAGGTTGGCTCCGTCGGGCCGACTACGGTGTGGGGGAATCGGAGCGCTTTTTCATTGAGCCTTTGATTCATTCTTATTTTGCGACACCATTGCGGCAGTTTTTTCTCCGTCCAAGTGCCTTTTTGAGCTATGTTTGGGCACAGCCCGAGATGCCCGCATCACTTCGTGTGGAAGAAACCGACCTCTATTTGGGCCTGGGTTTGGGGTTTGTTTACGATTGGGTGCTTGTTCCGTCTTTCACCGTAGGCACACAGTTCATTCATCGAAATATCTCACTTCAAGCCTCCGATCCAGTTACGATTGAAACGGATCTCGTGTCTACGAGTGAACGTCATATTGCACTCTATGTTCAAGGAGGGATCGGCGTTTCACTTTTCTCAGGTGACCTGGTGCTTGAGCCTTTCTACCGTCAGAGGTTCTTTCTGGATGATCAGCGCGAGGGTGGGGCCTACGGCCTTGAGTCATCTTATGCTCTTTTCTAGAGTTGTTGCAGGAAGAGCCTAGTTAGACTCTTCCTGTGGAAAAACGTCTTTGCCTCCCTTGAGCCAGTCAAGAATGTTTCGACCTTCCACCGTTTCTTTGAAGCCAGTGGTGTTTTTTGGCATGCGTTCGTTTTCTATTGAAGAAAGCACCGAGCTTCGCGAATTTTTGTAGTCTTCAAGATCGTCGAGTTCGGGTGGAGAAATCTTGGCGGTTGAGCTATGGCAAACACCACATTTTTCAGCAAGTGCCGTGCTCACGTCGGCAAACAGGAGATTGGTCTCAATGGGTGTGTCATCTGAGGTTTGAGCCTCCAAAGTGTCGATGTACTTTTTCAGAGCTTCTTTTTCTCGATCGGTCAGCGGAGTTCCGTAGTCAGGTGGCATAGGGTTGTCTGGGGTGAAGAAGACTCGGTTTCGCGTGGAACTGAGCCTCTTTGTGAACTCCTCTTCATTGTCGAGAGCAATAGGGGGAGTGTTTGCTGGGGCAAATTTTCCAGGCGTTGTGGAGTGACAATTCTGGCATTTGATCTTCATCAGAAGCTGGATTTCTTCGAAAGTTGGAGTCTTTGTGTCAATCGCAATTTCATCTGGTGCTTCATGCCCTCTTGTTTCGGCTCCGCATCCTGAGCTCAGCAGAACCCAGAGGGTGAGAAGGGCCAATGGCAGGACAGGCTTCTCAAGTGATTTGCAGATAGACCTGTATGTTCGTTTAAGGAACATCACGAATCACTCCCTTTGGTTTCTGGAGCTGATTTTTTCTTGGGTGGGGAAACTTTTTTTCGAGGTAGCCTCTTTTTTTGTTTCTTCTTTGTTTTGCCCTGTTTTTTGATCACTTCGCTTTCTGAGTCTTTGACATTCTCCTTTGTTTCACTTTGGAGAAAATGCCATGTGAAGACAATGCTTGGCAGAAAAACACGGCTCGGAACATATGACTGTTGAAGAGTTAATGCCCAGACACGATTGTAGCGCACGCCAATGCCGGCTGTGAGGGTAAATCCAAAGAGGGCATCGTAGCTCAGGTTGTCTGTGAGCTTAACAGTGGTCTGATCCTCTTCAATGTTGAATTCGGATTCGGTTGCCTTTTTGTACGCCCTTAGCCCGAGCGTGAACTGAAGTGAGTTTGAATGATCGTAGAGCACTCCTGCGCCCACGCCAGTGAGCAGTGTTGTTGATTTGAAAGTGTCGGTACCCTCCGCACTGGCGATTTTTCCCTTCACCTCAGCCGCTGTGAATTGAGCAGCAAGGGTTGCAGTGGCCCTGAACTGAGGAGCCACCCGAAAGGCTGAGAGAAGCTCGGCTCCAGCGCCGTAGTGAAAGAGCGAGCTTTCGAGTCCCAGAGCTGACTCAGCGCCGGGCGGAAGGACGCCCCCCCAGCCGCGGATTCCAAAGAGATGCTCATCAACTGTTTCGACTACATAAGTACCCACAAGTTTAGGCATGAGGTGCACCGGTGCTTGAGGGATGTTTTCGTTTTTGTTTCCAACCCTTCCATCGATTTCGGGAAGCAGAGTCAGATCAAGCTGAACCCCAAGATCATAGCCCCTCTCGAACACGAGTTCTTTGGGATAGCTGTCAAAGATCGCCGCTGTCACATTTTGAAGGCGCGATGCTTGCTCTTCAAAGGTGACAGCCTTGGCGCGGTTGCTAAAAAGCACAAGCAACACCGGCAGAATGTGGCGCATGCTTGGCATGAGATCTCCTCTAAAATTCATCTCCAACTGGAGATATTGGCGATGATCGGAAGCGGACGCGTTATCTTTAGCCAGAACGGGCAATTGCCTCTCAACACAGGCCGAAGTGCAGGCAAGTGGTGATATCCAAAGGCTAGTGCAAGGCCTGGAAATTCGGACGAAACTGTCAGACTTGTCGTATTGTGGCAAAGCAAACAGCTGTGAGGTCATCGGCAACGGCATCCTGGCCGCGGTGCGAGAGGGCGAGCTCTATAAGGTCTCTGGGCAGATCTCGGACAACTTCCCCAGATTGTTCTTCAAAAAGCTGCGTGAGTTTACCCCGTCTGACTTCCCTTTCGAAACTGCGGTTGTTTTTGTCTTTCAGGGAGAGGACTCCCCGGGTTGTGGCCATCAAGACTTGACCGCTCAAGACTGTGAAGGGTGTGGGTTCGAAGCTCTGGACGTTTCCCAGCCCAAGAAGACCTTGCTCTTGGCCAAGTGGAGCGACAACCATCGGTTTGCGGTCGTTAGGGGCGATGACGTAGGGAAAGGGTTGGGCGAAGGAGGTGAGAAGACCATTTCCGGTGGTGTGGTCGAAGTGAAGAGCGCTTAGGCTCACACCAAGCTGGGCCTTAAACACAGAGTGATTGTAGCGGTGAACGGCCATGGCGAGTCCTTGGAGCAAATCTTCCGGTCGGGAGAGTCTCCAGTTTTCCAGTCTTTCTGAAATCACAGCGATTGTGCCGCTGGCAGCTAAACCGCTCATGAGGTCTTGGCCCGGAACGTCGCCCATCACAACAACGCTTTTTCGTTTTTCTGCGTCATAGGCAAGCGCCAGAAAATCACCGCATATTCCAGATGCCGGTCGATGGCAGTAGCCAATCCAGTCGGGCGTGGTGATCACACCCGCTGTGTCGGGTGGGTTGGGGTGGGGCTCCACATAAACTCTGGAAAGATCTTGGCCCGAGACCACATCGGGGGTGGTTTGTCCTTGCTGAGGTTGGTGA
>JANQPW010000317.1 GCA_028285285.1 Silvanigrellales bacterium | reverse complement strand
GCGATTGAGTTCCTTTTTCTGGGCAAACCACTCCCTCACGATTGCTTCCGGAGTTTTTGATTTTGTGAGCGAAGCTTCAACGTCGGCTGCAGAAGGCGGCGCATCGGTGAGAGAAAAAGAAAGATAGCGAAGGTGTGCCGCCGAGTCAGCTTCTGAATTTCCTTGTGCAGAGGCTAAAGTGGGGAGGAGTGCTGCGAAGACTGCGCTGAGCAGGGCTCGATTTGACCTTTCAAATGAACAAACCATCGAGGGCCTCCAGTGTGAACCCGTGGCTCAGCGGGTTGTGGCCAAAGGAACGGAGCACGGCAGCGTGGAGATGCTCCGCGCGGAGGGTGTTTTGGTCGGTGCGAACCACTGTGGAGTTGCCATCCCAGCCCAGCGCTGAGGCGTCATCGGCTGTTCCCCCAATCACGGTGTTGTCTTTCACATCCGAGCCCAGCAAAATGGCCGATGCCGACTGCCAGTGGTCAGTGCCTCCGAATCGGTTAAAGTCTGGAGTGCGAACAAACTCACTTGAAATGAGGATTGTTGTGTTGTCGAGAAGGCTAGCACCTGGCGCGAGCGGGTCTGGCGTGTTGCGGAGGTCGTCGAGCAAAACCGAGAGAGCCGTTGAGGTCGCGGCAAGTTGACTGATTTGTTCGGAACTTCCCGTTTGGTGTGTGTCGTAGTTTCCGTTCAGAACTGTGACGTAGGGTGCGAGATTTGCTTTCAACAGTAAAAACACCCCTGCCAGTTGGCCACCAATGTCGGTTTGCTGGCTGGCGCCATAGCGGGAGAGGGTTTCGGCGTCGAGCTTAAGGCTGTCGGCGAGGTTTGCGCCGTAAAGATTCATCGCGCTGGTTTGAGAAGCACCCCACGCCTTGTGAAGGGAGGCCGTATTGCTCGTGCCGTAGCGGAGCTGGTCAAGCTTCGTAGCGGCAGCCTCAGCAGCACGAAAGCTGGGCTCAACAAGAAAACCTTGAAGAGGGCGCTTCACGGCGCCAGTGATTCCGTCAAGCGCGGTGGCAGCAAGGGGAGGGTGGGTCTCAGCGGTGTCACCCAGGGGCACATCTGCTCCCAACACACAATGCGCGGGAAAGCCGCTCTGTGCGGTTGAAAGAAGAGCCGCCAAGGTGGGATCATTGCTTGCACGAGAGAGTGTGAATTTACCGGAAAGAAGGTACTGCGTTGCGAGGTCATGGCCTGTGACTTCAACATACATTCCGTTCACCAGGGCCACATTCACGTTTTGCAAGGCGTTTTTGAGCCCCAACAGGCCCTCTCCAAGAATGATGTTTGCCTTGCCTGGAACAGCTTCGCTCTGCCTTGCTTTGTGTTCAGCAGCGTAGGTTGATGAGCTAGCTTTTGAGCCAATGACGGGATCTGTTGCCAAGGCGCTGTCCCAGCCCCCCATAAGAAAAAGGTGGAGAAATCTCCGCTGAGGAACAGCAAAGGCGGGCTTGTTGAGAGCAAGTTGAGCTGCAAGCCCACCCAAACCAACAAGTGCCTCTCTGCGAGTCGCACGGGGCGGTATTGGCTTCGTCGAACTGTTTCTTTTCATTTTCATCGGGTCCAAAACTCCCTTGAAACGAAGATGGCATAGAGGGTGGCTGCCCAGGCTGCAGGAGTGAACTGTGTTTGATGTTCGAAAACTTCTGTGAACAGTTCCTTGTGAACTTGGAGTTCCTCAGGAGTGATGTTTCGGTTGAAGATGTGTTTGTAGAGAAACTCCATCTGCTCTTTCCATTTTTTTTCTTGTTGCTCCCTAAAAATTAGTGAGGCTCCGCTGAGGTTGCTGTCAAATTTTGCAATGCGGGGTCGAGCTTCTGCTGTGTCAGTGTTTTCAAAGAGGTTTGTTGCGCCTTCTCTGATCTCGTCAGCCTTGCAACAAAGGGCTCCCACCAGCCAGTTGGCAATTTGTCGTGTTGCAAGAGCCGTTTGCACTTTCACGCGAGGGTCGCGATCAAAAGTGTTCCGAAAGTCAATGCCACCAAACGATCGGCCGTGTCCTTCGATGAAGTTGTCACGAAAACGCCCTTGGTTATCTGTGTACCCATCGCGGAGATTGAAGAGCGTTTCGATCTGCTTGCTGATCTGTTCTGGGGTCAGAAGCTGAGGTCCTGCTCTGAGTGAAAGATAGCCAGTGGGAGAAAGCGTGACTACCGACGAGGGGTCGGTGTTTGGGCTTCCTGCAGGAGTTGGGCCGACCCCACTTGGAGCGGGCTCATCTGAGCTCACGATTGTGTCGGTGATCTCCGCATTGGGAGACGCTGCGGGGTTGCTATCATCCGGCTCTGCTGATGGAGCGCAGGCCTTTGAGAAAACGAGGATCACGCCTAAGCACGTATATCGCCGAATTTTAGGGAGAGATCCCATGCCTTCCTCCTACTCACAAGAGGTATCGTCGGAATGGGGTCTTCGTTGAGAGATCCGGGGCTCAGTTCTAATATTTCAAGGGTTTACGGCATTCTCTTTGGCGTAAACCCTGGGAAATGGCGAAGAATTGCAGAGCAGCGGTGGAGTTGCCCAGAGGCCTAGAATTGGAGTCTTGGCCGTGAAATTGAGGCGTTCACAGCGGCTTGGGGTTGGCCCGTGGCCGCAGGATCGCAAAACACTGTGCCCTGGGCGGTGAAGTCAATGCGCACCACTTGTGTGGCAGCGGGCACTGTGTTGCTAAAAAGCTGGGCGACGTAGTTCCCAGCTTCGGCATTGGTCACTTGCTGTTCCACTAAGGTTTGGCCCCCTTCAAGAAGCTTGACGGTGAAGTCAACCTGGGTGCTGCCGCTGCC
>JANQPW010000286.1 GCA_028285285.1 Silvanigrellales bacterium | reverse complement strand
GGTTTTGGACCTATCTTCCTCTCGAAGTTCCGGGAATTCCCACCTACATGGTTTTTGACCCACTGGCCGACAAGTGGCATGCCGTCCAGATCGGATTCGGACGTCTTCAAGAAATGGCCGACAATCTTCAGCGTGTCTTGGGAGCCATTCAAAATGGCGGTGATGGGCAACCCGACGACGAGGTGGAAACACCCTATGAAGAACTCAAAGCCAAGTGGATGAGCTTTTTGGAAACAGGCCTGGCCGGCACCTTTGACCCCGAAAACAAAGGTCACTTCTACAACCACATTGAGTACATTGAGCGCACAGCCGCGGAAAGACCCTTTGAAGAGACTTCAGCTTTGATCGACCAGATCTCCAAGCTCTTCAATGCTGACCCCGAGTTTTTCCTCCCCTACGAGTCTTTGGAAGGCATGGGTTTCTTCATCGCTCAGTGGGTGGAAATGGCCATCAAAAATGAAAGGATTGAGCTGGAAGGCGTTCAAGCTAACTTCCCCAACGTCTTCGAACTGATCAAAACACAAGCGCTCTCCATTGGATTTGCAAACCCCATTCTCAAACTAGCCGGCTCTCAAGGTCCAAACGTGGCTGCTTCCATCTGCAACGAACTGCGTGACTATGTGGTGGAGCAGTTTGAGGTGGAAACAGTGATGGCTGCCGAGCAGGCCACCTGCTATGTGATTGAGAGCTTTGCTGGCACGGTTGATCAAGAAGCTTTCGGCACTTTCGTGAGTGGCCTCCAAACGGTCAACAGATGGGACGAAGTCACTGAAACCAACCACATTGAAGTGGATCGCCTGGTGCGCATTGCTCCCCTCACCGGCAACTACGAACTGGCTCTAACAGCCACAGAAGCCGACCACTCTAGACGGGTGACAAGATTGGAAGAGATCATGGCCGAATACCAACCCGAACTCGACAAACTCCTCGAAGAGCTGGAAAACACCGAAAATGCTGAAAAGCGGGCCGAACTTGAGCGGCAAATCGAGGGCTGGAAAGCCGTTCTTTCCAACTACGAGAAGATTGGCCGCGAGTACGTCCGTGTTTATGAAACTCGCATTGAAGCTTTCTCAGGCAACAATCGC
>JANQPW010000245.1 GCA_028285285.1 Silvanigrellales bacterium | reverse complement strand
TCTCAACTTCAGGGCCCTCCCTTTTCCGTTCCCGAGCGGGAGCTCCAGAGTTTGTACGGCTCAAGCCACAAGCTGCAGCTGCTTGAAGAGAAAGCTGTTGAGGGAGGTTTGAAGGGCCGGTGTGCTGCCACAGAGCAGCTGTGGTGGTTGAAAAAAAGGATCTAAAATGGCCAAAGACAGAGCGCTTTTTTCGGTTGCGCTCGTTTACCTCTTGGTTCACCAGGGTTTTTGCACCTGTGTGAAGTCAATCCCGAGGTAGTAAACTTGCTGGCTTTGCGAATCTCTAACCGCTGGGCTGATGTCTTTGATCAAGGTCGTGAGTGCTCTGCTGATGAAAGAAGCGACTTCCGGGTCGGTGATGACCAATGAAGACATGTTGAAATCTGAACCTGTTTCTCGAGAAGAGTTGAGGAGAAATTGAGTTAAAGAGTAGTTTCGCCAATTTTGATGGAACTGGGAATACCCGGTTTGGCTGCGATCGATGTGTAAGAAGTTATGTGTTGCTTGCCAAGAGCCTGGCTTTGCTTCTTTTACGAGACCGAGGCTTTTGAGAGTTTGCAGTGACTCTGAAATCTGACCCTCGTCCCATCCACTGAAGTTTGAAAATTCCTGAAGCGTGTTGACTTTTTCCAGTTGGGTCATGGCATGAATGAGCTGCAAACGGAGGCTTGAAAAGAAGATTGAATCTCCATCCAGCATCTTTGTTTCGACCTGTTCCTTGATTCTCGTGGCTTTTCTTTTGATTTCATCCTTTGCATTTTTGTAGTACAGCTTCAGCGATTGGGTTCCGGCTCTCTCATAACTCAACTGCGCCATGAAAAACTGAGTTTGAATTTCCGAGAGATTTTTCCATTGGCAAAAACGCAAACCCTGCTCTAAGCTACAGTGCCTTTCGCCCTTGAGCACTTGCGAGAGATAGCTCACGTGACAGGCCATGTGTTCCGCTAGCTTCGACAATTCGCCCCGCTTCACACGGTCTCTTTCCCCTTTAAGGGCGTAGGACATGAATGTTGCGCAATCAGAACTATCAAAGATATCCATATATTAGAACCCATCATTTGAGCTTGGCTTCGTTAAATAGACTTAAAATCTATTTATTTGAATTTATGAATACTATATTGATATAGCTTTTTCAAATTCGAAGGCGTAGCTTGGGTTTGTGGCTAGAACTTCGCAAATGAGAACAGGAAAGGGTAAAGAAATGAAACGATTCATCACAGCGGCTCTGCTGAGCGCATGGTTTTCAACTGAGGCTTTCGCCGGTGGCATGATTTCAGGTCAGCCATTGACACCGACTCCACAGATTGAGTGCGACGCCTCGGGTATTGATGTGACGCACCCCATTGAAACAGCCAAGTTGGTGTTTGCAACTCTAAATGACGAGGAAGAGATCACTCGAGCGCTGACCTATGATGCCGACGGGAATTTTATCCGTGCCCTGGTTATTGAAGACCCTGACAAAGACTCTACTTTCGAACTCATCAGCGTCTTCGGAACTGAAATTGGTCGTCTCGGGATGGACTTCGGAAAGGGCACAGGATTCCTGGCCATGACCGACAGCCTCTTTATCGAGCGCGGGTATGAGGAGTTGAGTATGAGCAATTGTTTTGACGTTCCAACGGCGCCGTAAGGTCTTTCGCCAGGCGGTGGGCGTGGTTTTCATGACGCGCCATTATACCCTTCAGCATTAGAAGGGCATGGGTGAAGGGTCCAGTGTTTTTTGGACCGACTTGCCTTCGGTTGTTTCCACCTCTGTTGTCTCACTTTCCCCTGAATTCGTCTTGTGGGGTTTGTAAACGAATGTCGATTCTTCTCCCGGCGCCGGCAGTGAAACATCTTGTTTGAAGCCCCAGAGCATGTTCGAGTTCTCGTTTGACACCTGTTGAGTTGTAGGAGTGAGCTGGGGTAACCCATAAAAGTACTTCATATCTACGCTGTTGAGATTTTCGGCAGCAGCCGGCGTCTCGAGAAGTTGTCCTTTGAATTGAAAGGGTCCTTGGTCTGGGTTGTGATCTTGCTCAAGGAGCTTCAGTCCAAAGTCTGTCCACAAGAGGTCGCGGGCGTAGTTTTTATTGTAGTTTCCTTGGGCGTCAACACTCATGAAAATGTGGTCGTAGGCCACATAGAGCAGCTTGTCTTCTCTTGTGTTTCCAACGGAGACCTCCACTTGCACAAGAGTGTCTCCCTCACAGAAGGTGTAGATTTGGCGGTACTCCTTACCGGCTTGCTCGCTAGGGGTCCAACCCACAGTGAAAGTTTCTGTTGCTTTATGTGTCCAATCAGAACGCTCGCCAACGTTGGGATCGCTCTGACTTGTGCTTCTGTACACAGGGGGTGCTGCCCACACCTCCATTTTCAGCACCGGTTTTGAATTTTCTTCTCCTTGCTCAAATTTGAGAATGCGGGAGTCGAGTTTGTCAACAAATTGTCCCTGAAAACTCTCAAAACATTCCGTAGACAATTCTCCTTGTTTTGAAGCCACGTCGGACATCAAACGGTATCTGTTGAGAGGTGTTTGGGGAAGTGATTGGGTTGCGACTGCGTCGGCCGAAACGGAGGAACCGCCAGAAGTGGTAGAATCGGGTGGTGCACAGCTAATGCTCACAAAGCCCACAGAAAGAAGGCTGATGATCTGAGGTGCTGGGATCTTCAAGAAGCGCATAGAGAAACACATAATGGCCCTTTCAAACTTTTGAACAACTCGTCAAGACTGAATGTGTACTTGTCGGTTGAGAAAGATCAGATTCTGACAGACACTGACCAAATCAGCAGGAATGGAGAATAGAGTAGTGATAATAAATGGATATATCGTCGCTCTTTTCCTTCTCTCTTTGAAGAAACCTCATCGCCCAAAGAGTGCGGAAAAATCTCTGATCTTGCATCTAGGGAGCCGTCGTCTCTGTAATCCTTGCACACCACTGATCAATGCCCGCCTGATTGACCCAGACTTCTAGGGTCAAAGGCCAATCGTAGAACTTCTCCGAGGAAGTTGAGTGAGCTCACAACTGTGAACAGAGCGAGAGAAGGAAAAAGTGCAAGATGGGGCGCGTCAATCAAGTAAGCCCTTGCTTCATTGAGCATGCTACCCCAGCTCACATGACTTTGGCTCACCCCCAGCCCCAGAAAACTGAGCCCCGCTTCGGCAATGATCACCCCGGCGAGGGCGAAGGTTGCTTGCACCGCCAATGGCGACAGCGTGTTGGGAAGAATGTGGCGAAACATCAGCCTTGGCGCCGAAGCTCCGAGGGAACGGGCGGCGGTCACAAACTCTCGTTCCTTTAGGGAAAGGAATTGACCTCTGACAAGCCGAGCGTAACTCACCCAGCCCGTGAGGCTCAAGGCGAGCACCACATTGGTGAGGCCGCCCCCGAAAAAAGCCATCACGGCGATGGGAAGAATGAGAGGGGGGAAGGCAAGGAGAATGTCGATCACGCGGGAAATAACTGTGTCGATCGCCCCTCCAAAGTAACCAGCAAGTGCTCCCATGGGAATGCCCACCAGCAGGCTGAGGGTTACCGTGTAAAAGCTCACAATGATGGAAGTCTTAGCCCCGGAAAGAATAAGGAGTAAAACGCTTTGGCCGTGGGGATCCACTCCAAACCAGTACTCAGAGCCGGGTGGCTGAAGTCGATGGGGCAACGAGGTGCTGATTTCTCCAAAAGATGAGAATGCCGAAATTCCAGCAAGCAGCACCCAGGTAACTAAAAGCAGCAGTGAGGCGAAGGCAAGCTTGTCTTTGACAAGGAGCGCCATAAAACGGGAGCCTGATCTCATGTTTGCCTCACACGTGGATCAAACACCTGGTAAAGAAAGTCCACTAAAAGGTTGGACAGCACAAACACAAGTGCCATGACAAGAACACAACCCGAAACCACGTTGTACTCTCGAGATTGCACAGCCTCGAT
>JANQPW010000190.1 GCA_028285285.1 Silvanigrellales bacterium | reverse complement strand
CCTATCAGGTTGATTCGCAGAAGAGCAAGGTGACCTGGTCGGGTGAAAAGCAAGTGGGGGGTGGCCACTCAGGCACCATTCAAATCAAAGATGGAAAAGTAACGGTTGATGGCCAGAAAATCACCGACGTGAACCTCACTTTCGATATGGACTCTATTCAGAACACCGACATCGTGGAGCCAAAAGACAACCCTAAAAAGGTGCAAGAAACCAGGCGGAAGTTAGTGGGCCATTTGAAAAACGATGATTTCTTCAATGTGAAGAAGTTCCCTGTTGCTCAGTTTACATTTTCTACGAAGGCAGGGAACGCTCCTGTGGCGATCAAAGGGGGCAAGGCTGCGGTTAAAGGCAAACTGGAAATTCGGGGGATCACTCTTGATCACACCATTCAGCTGACCGGTGTTGAGCTGAGCAAAGGCGAGGCAACGGCCAAAGGAAGCACAACCTTTGATCGCTCCAAGTTTGATGTGAAATACAACTCAGCGTCTTTTCCTAACCTTTTTAAGGTGGCTCAAGACAAGATCATCAAAAATGAGATCACCCTCGATTTCGACATCACAGCGAAGAAGTGATGTTAGACCGACTTGCCTGTTGACTTTGGTTCCACGGCTTGTCGGGAGATTTTCTCTGCAAAAGCCTGAAGCCCTGGAGCTTGAAGCTGAAAGCTCTCTTGCTCGCCTGTGGCGAGCCATTTGACACAGAAACTCTCATTTTTCAGCTCTTCCTCACCGCGGAAAACCACGCAGCGAGCGCCCAAGCGTTCCGCCGCTTGGACCTGTTTTCCAAATTTTTGGCCCGTGAGTGCTTGGCTCACCCGAAGACCCAGGCGCCTGAGCTCAGCACCCAGCGCATGGGCAGCCTGGCGGTCTTCTTGGGAAAAACGCACCACGGCAACCTCAACCGACTTTGGCCCCACAAGGTCGAGACCATGGGCCTCGCAGAAGTTGAGCAGGGCCACGTCCGACACGCCAAAACCCACACCGGGTAGGGCGTCTTTCACAAAGGAGCCAACGAGGTTTTCGTAGCGACCGCCCCCAAACAAGGCCCGACGATTGTCGGGGTGGGTGTCAAAGATCTCGAACACCAAGCCAGTGTAGTAATCAAAACCTCGGGCTATCGACAGATCGTGGACCACCTGAACCGAGGGGTAGAGGGCTTGGAGAGAGGAAAGAGTGTTTTGGAGGGATCGAAAGTGCTCCCGTCCGGATGGGTTGTTTGAAAGACGGGCTGAAACCGCTAGCCGCTGCTTTTCAGCTCCTTCCGGGCTTGTTGGCTCCATTTCAAACATTTGTAAAAACTCGGTGATGGCAGGATCTGCTGTTGGAGAACCACAGAGCTTCTCCCATGATTCGAGAAAGGCTTCTGGGGGGAGCTTGTCTTTTTTGTCGAGCAGCTGCAGGGCAGAAGAAAACTGGGAAGGTTGGAGACCAGGACAGGTCTCCAACAGGGAGTTCATCACACGGCGATCGTTCAAACGGATGCGGTAGTGGTCTGAGCCGGCCCCCAGGCCCTGCATGAGCTCAACACAGCAGCTCAGCACTTCAAGGTCTTCGTCTGCTTCAAGGCCCCCAAAAACATCGACATTGAGCTGATCAAACTCGCGAAGGCGCCCTCTTTGGGGCCTTTCGTAGCGCATGCATCGCGGAATGGAAAACCAACGAATGGGCCGCGGGAGCTCACGAACACGTGCCGCGACCATACGAGCGAGCGAAGGTGTCATCTCTGGCCGCAGGGCAACCTTGCGATCCCCTCTGTCTGTGAAAGAATAGAGCTGACCGGAGACGATCTCCTCACTGGACTTTGCGGCATAGAGTTCAAGGGGCTCGAGCAATGGGGAGTCGTACTCTTCAAACCCAAAGCTCGAGAGAACCCGTCGCCAGCTCATGAAGAGTGCTGTGCGCTGGCGTTGCAATTCCGGGTAAAAATCACGAGTTCCCCGATAGGGCTTTGTTGACAGATGGGTGTGTTCTTGAGATGACTGCATGCATTCACTTTCGAGCTGAAGATGGATGGGTTGCCGAGTCTATCCGCGGGTTTGAAGACATGTCAATTCGGGAATCACAAGGCCGAAACCCGGTGATTTTGGGGGGTGGGAGAACTTGACGCATCCGTCTTTTGAGAAGGCCAGATCCTTGAAAAAATCCCCTGGATTCGACCTGGACAGCAGCCAACTCCCCGGCCATGTCGGCATCATCATGGATGGCAATGGGCGTTGGGCAAAGTCAAGAAATTTGCCGCGGCTGGCGGGTCATCGCAAGGGCGTGGAACGTGTAGACGAAATCACGGAATGCGCCTGCAAGCTGGGCCTTAAGGCGCTCACTCTTTTTGCTTTTTCAAATGAGAATTGGAAACGACCCGAAGATGAGGTCACGGGCCTCATGGGTCTGCTGCGGTGGTACTTGCGCTCCGAGAGAAGAAAAATCCTCGACAACAACATCGTGTTTCGGATCATTGGCGATCGGCGAAAACTGTCTTCAGATATTCTCGACCAGGTTGAGAGATTGGAGGCAGAAACGGAGAGCAACACTGGAATGTGTCTCACCATTGCTTTGAGCTATGGCAGCCGCTCGGAGATCGTGCGGGCTGTGGCGAAGCTGGCAACAGAGGTAGCTGAAGGACGTGTCTATGCTAGCGATATCGACGAAGAGCTTTTTGAGTCTCATCTCGACACAGCACCTCTTCCCGAGTTGGACCTCGTGATCCGCACAAGCGGTGAGTCTCGACTGTCCAATTTCCTTTTGTATCAGGCTGCTTATGCTGAGCTGAGCTTCGAAGATGCCCGTTGGCCCGACTTCAACCAGGCTCTTTTTTGTGATCATCTTCGGCGCTTTGGGCAGAGGGAACGACGCTTTGGCCAAACCAGCGAACAGGCTGCTGCGAGGCGTCAAGTTGTGGGCGCACAGGTGGCCGCTGCCGAGCCAAAGGTGAATTGAACACATGCTTCAGGCCATCTTTGCAAACCCGATTGTAGCTTTTGTGATCCTTGTGGGCCTGGTCGTGCTCTTTCACGAGCTCGGACACTATCTGGTGGGTCGGGC
>JANQPW010000185.1 GCA_028285285.1 Silvanigrellales bacterium | reverse complement strand
TCGCCTGGCAATGGCTCACGTTGCACTTTTTTCTCTTCCTGGAACACCGGTTGTTTACTATGGAGATGAGGTGCTCAAAACCAATGACGATTACCATTTTGAGAGTGCTTCCCAGTTTCAGACAGCCTATTTTCTTCGCATGGAAAAGGATCCTCTTGTTGAGTTCAGAGTGGGTTCGGAGTTGTTGTCGAGAGATCCCCGCTTAGGGCAAGATTCAAAAAATGGAACTCCACCAGAGGATCTCTTGCCGAAACTGAACCCAGCAAAGTCGGAATGGCTGGTGCGTGATCCCCGAGAACTCTTGAGGGGGGCTGTGACAACATCACAGCTGCTTTCTGTTGATGCAGAGCCTCTCGAGCTTGAAGACAACCTTTTCCAACAGCTGAAGAAGGGGTCGGAACAGTCTCTTGTGGTGCGGGTGGTTCATGAAATGACCAGGTTGCGGGGTGAAAATCGCGGCAGCAATCCTTGGACAGGCTCTCGAATGTTTTCGATGAACTCAGGAACAAAGAGTGTGCTGGCATTGTGCCGTGGTGATTGTGAGAGCCAAGGTAAATGGCCGTCAGTAGGGGTTGTTGCGAACCTCAGTAGCGAGCGTCAAGATATTTGGCTCAACGAAGACGAACTGAAGGGAAGATTGGGGATTGAGCGACCCCTGGCCGACACGCAGGTGTTGTTGCGGCTTGTTCAACTTCAGGGCGAGTCGCTGCCACCAAACTATGTTGCTTCGGGAGCCGAAATTGACGCTTTGGTGAGAGAAGGGGTGGTTTCTGATGCAGCTGCGTCGTTAAAAGGTGCTTCTCATGAAGGGCACCTTCGTATCAGCATGGCACCGCATGAGTTCATTGTTTTCAGGAAGAAATAGCTAGGCTCTGTCTGACGAATCCTTTTGACGTTGCGATTGGCTCCAGTCGGCTCATCCCTTGTCATTCGTCGCTTACGAAGTGGCCACTTCGCCTCACTCCTCGTTCCTCGTCTGAGCTCGACTTCGCTCAATCGCCGCCGAAAATCATTCGTCAGACAGAGCCTAGAAGGCAAATCCGATCCCCGTGTAGAATTCGGGAAAGGAGGGGAGAACCCCAGCCTCGACCCCGGTGTCCCCCAAGGGTGTTTCGTAGGGGAGTTCTAATCCAAGGCGGGTCTGCCAGTAAACGCCGACTGAAGTGTCAACGAGTGTTTGCACGTAAATTCCAGGGCTGACCAAAAGGCTGGGCTCTGTGTTCTCTTGGTCGGTTCCTTCAATGGAGTCGCTTTGTGACAGACCACCATCAAGTGCCAAGCCGGAGTCTAGAGAAAACCATCGCAGATCGATTGCTTGAAACCCTGCGGCAACCCCTCCTAAAATGAGGGTGTGCTTTGTCTTTTGATTTTCGCGAAAGCCGTCGGTGTTTCCAACACGGAAGCGGCCGGAAAAGGCAAGGGTTCCTCGGTTTTGACGAAGCATTCCTGAAACGAGAGTAGCCGTTCCATTTACTGTCCTCAAAACGGCGGGTCCGAGCGTGACGCTGTAGTCTCGGATGCCCTCAAGTGAGGCTAGTGCGCTTCGAGATCCGCGCAAAAGCTCATCCTCAAACTCTTGTAAGTTCGTGAGATCGCTCTCAACCCACACGCTCCGCTCTTTCTGGCCAAGCGATGCTTTCACAGATCCAAACAGCCGTGATTCGTCTGACTCAAAAGTGAGCTGTAGTTTGTGTTCTGCTTCTTCGCCGGGTTGGGCCAGCCGAAAAAAGCGCTTTCTTTCCAGAAAGGCTGGGGGTAGCGGGTTTTCGAATCTGTTGGTGATGAAGTTCTGAATCTCATGTTTGAGCTGATTGTTTCGAGAATTTTTTGCAAATTGACGCGAAGAAACAGGCGCAATCCTTACCGGAATGAGGTCTTTTTGGCGGTCAAGATCGCTAATGAGGGTGCGGTCGTCTTTGCGGAGGTTTCGGGCCACTCTTTTTAGAAAATCAACGCGATCGTGGGTGCGCACGGTGGATTTGTGGAGTTTCCCTTCAGAGTCTTCGTGGACAGTGAGAATGGCAATTCCTGTGTGTCCAAACTGTTCCTCCACAAAGCCCATCACGAGAGTCAGTTTATTTGGTGAAGTGGCAGTTTTTCGCGCTGAAATGTAACTTTCTGAGATCATGTCGCGAGAGCTCGCGGCAAATCTTTGGAGAGCCTCAGCCGCAGCTCTAAAGTTTTCGGGGCCTCGATTTTGCTCCATGATGCGAGACATTTGAGGTGTCAGCGCGTGCAAAGTCACAGCACAGGGCAACTGTGAGGTGAGAATCTCAGTGATTTGGATGTCGACCCTGGGCTTTTCCACCGACATGGGCCTGTTGAGAAAGGGGAGCACGGCAAAGTTTGACTCGTCGCAACTTGTGTCAACGGTTTCACTCGCTTCAGCCCTGGATGGGAAGAGAAGCGGAACAGAGACCGCCAAAATAGAGAGGAGTGTTGTTCCAGCTCGAGCCCGGCTCTGCCGCGACTCGAACCACACAGAGATTCGGAGAATTCTGCGGTGGTATTGCTCTTCTGCCTTGGCCCAAAGATAAACCCAGCCGGGAAAAAGGTAGAGAGCAATGTAGGCTGCGAGCAGCAGACCTGCCACAAATCTGAAAGAGTGAAAGGAAAGAGAAACAATCATCGTCAGGCTCCACAGAACAAAAACCGAACGGTTGAGGTAAGAAGCTTCGTTGAAGAAGGGAATAAGGGCCTTTTGCAATGTGAGGTTCCCTTTGCGAGACTCATTGGCATCTGCAGACATATGTCCCCACACTGTGAGTAAGGCAATGCAAAGGCTGAGGGCGGCAAATTGCAATTCGAGCTCCGTAACCGCAAAAAGCGTTCCTGAAAAAGTATACACAAAGATGAGAATGGGTTTAGCTACGCCATAGGCCAGCAAAAAGGTGCCGAAGGTTTGGATAGCACCCCTGAGTGAGCCAAAAAACAAGGCGCCCGCAAAAAAAACAAGGACTGCAAAAATTGCGTTTAATTTGAGGGAGTCTTTAGCTTTGGTCTGATGTTCAGAAAAGTTTGATCTCAACTGAATGCTTTCGGGTGGAAGGCCACTTTCTTCCATTGACTTGTAGAGGCGGCTGCGGATAGAGGCTGCTCGTGCTTCCGTTTTGGTGGGGCCGTCGATGGGTCCAAAACTGCTGAAGAGCAGCACGGGTTTGCCGCCTTCTTGAATGTGCTTGCTCGCTCCAAGGCTCAGCTGAGACTGCAGATAGGCACCCAAATGAACTCGCTTGGAGGCCTCGGCTGAAGCTCGGTTGGAGGTTTCCTGAGACAGTAGAGATCCCCGAGGCGCCTGGGCCGAGCGGATCCAGTCTTTCATTGAGGTGAGAACCTGAGCTCCACCCGGTGAGACCGGTTTTTCTAGGCGGCTATGGTCAGAATCACCCAATCGCACCAGAGTGATTTGTTCGGCCGATTCACTGAGGGCACCCAAGTGAAGAAGTTGCGTCTCCAAACCCGAAGAGAATTCAGAGATCACTTCTGCGTCGAGGGCTGCATCCTCGCTTTTGCTTCCGAGAAGTTGCACTTCTCGACCATTTTCTGGACTGGCGATGTGAAGGGATTGCATACCGAGGGAGCGAAGGCTCCTGATGCGAGCAAGCACCTCCTGTGGTGAACGAAACTGGGGCTGCTCTGAATCAGGGTCCATCGGTGAGGTGGGAACTCCCTGGAGTTGGATGGTGCCAAAGGTGGCAAGCCCCGGAGGCTTGGTGGAAAAAATCTCAGACTCGAAAAGGGGTACGAAGATGGGAAGAATGCAAACCAAGCCTTTGAGAAGGTTTGCGCGAGATTCCACTTCCTCTGGGTAGATGAGGCTCTTGGGTTTTGGGGCTTTCACACGCAAGGTGAATCCCGTGAGGGTCACTGCAATAGCACCTAAACAGAATGAAGTGAGGTGTTGCCGTTCACCCAGGCTCAGCTCTGGCGCAAAGAGGAATATGGAAAAGAGCATGGGCACAACAAGCAAAAGCACGAAAAGATGAGTCCGTTCAGAATGAATCATTTTGCTGGTTTTAAGAAAACGGTTCTTTGCGAGTGGGAGTTGAGTGGAGAGTCCGTAGATGAAGATCAGCCCAAGGGCGGTTGCCACTCGCTCCAGAGATAAATGTAATAATGTCATCCAGGCAAAACAGGTGTAAATGGCAAGTGCAAAGGAGCAGTTTCTGAGAAACACGACACCGAGAATTCTCACTGGGAGAGCAAAGGCTAACATAAGAAACGACGCAGCCAGAAGACTCAGGTTCCACAGTTGATTTTTTGTTCTCTCATTGCGCTCTGTGTTGTGGTTGGCAATGGAGAAGCCAAGGTAGGCATGGTCTCTTTGTAGTGCTCCCAGTTTTGTAACGATCGCTCTTTGAATGCTCTCGTTGTCGGAGAGTGAATCGCTCAAAAGTCGAAGGTGGAAAGCATCTGCCTCTTGCTCAGTGAAGTTATCGGAGCTCTCGTTAGCAGCAACCGGTGGGAGAGTGAAATGCGATGCCTGTGGTCGACGCAGTGTGGTGGCACTGATGGTTTGAGCGGTCCAAGTTGTCTGCATTCTGCGACCCAGCAACGCGCTTACCGAGACGTATCCGGGGCGAACCTCTGCAACATCCTGCAGCCGAGTTGTTTGCGGGCCTTCGCTTTTCAGGACAGTTTCTAGAAGCTGGCTGGAGAGCGATTGAGAAGCGATATCTGAAGTTGCCGGAAGCCGTTCTTGCGCCTTTTGCAGCTCGGTTGGAATAGGACGGCGGAAGCCTCCTTGGATGGCTTGCTTCACGTCGTTTATGGTGAGCCCATGTCGGAGGAGATCCACTCCTGAAACTGATAGATCTAGCACACGCTGAGGAAGGTTCCGCACAAACATGAGTTGGATTCCGCTGATTTTGTCTAGTTCTGCAGAAATTGTGTCTGCGACCAGCTCAAGGAGGCGGCGGGATACAGACTGGCTCTCCATGTCGCGCAGAGAAAGGCTGAGGTTCGGTCTCAGCAGAGGAAGAAATCCAGTTTCTGGTTTGAACCGAGGTCTGTTTCCGAAGAGTTGTGTGATTTCGTTCTGAAAGACTAACTCGTCATCCAGCCCCATCAGATAGCGCTTGTCGATAGGCACAACCCCTTCAAGCGGAATGTGGACGGGTTTGTTGAAAAGCATGAAGGAGACAGAGTCTCCCTTTTGTTGAGACTGAATTTTGTTCACGAGAAAGTTAACATCTGACTCAATTTCATCAGCATTTGTGTCTGCACTTGTCAGAAAGGCGACGACCGATTGTGAGGGATAGGTGATAGCAACGCTCTTTTTGACTCCTGGCAATCGTGATATCTCTCGCTCAAGTGGTGTGGTGATCAACGAGCGATTGGTTTTGATGGCTGCGCTTTCAAAACTGAGTTGTAGGAACCAGGTTTTTGGGTGAAGCTCGGTTGTCTGGAGAGGGTCATAACTCCAGTCGGCAAGCCTAAATCCCAACGCGGCTGCAATCAATCCCAGAAGAAGGAGAAAACCGCTCCTTGAGTGGTGAGGTTGGTTCTGCATTCCAGAACGGGCTTTCTTCACTTCATCCGGCTCCTTGTTGGGGTATTTTTCTGGAAACGGGTTTTGGTGTGCTAAGACGCACTCCTATGAGCAGTTGGAGCCGCGAAAGAAACTCCCGGACCGCGCCGAGAACAATCACCAGGCTGGGCACACCGAGCAGGCTGATAGGCGTTGAAGCTAAGGTTCCATACACCACAACTATGGAGAGTCCGCGGTACATTTGACTCCCAGCACCGGTTTCGAACACCATGGGAAGCATTCCGAGAACTGTAGTGAGCGAGGTAATTGTTACGTTAACTGCACGTTCCGAAATAGCTTCTAAGCAGGCCGCAACGGGCTTTATTTGTGCCTTCCTTTTCTTCTCGATGAGCTCAACAAGCAATATCCCGTTGTTAACTATTGTTCCTGCAAGGAGGATGAAGCCTACAAGTGCACTGGCGTTTAAACTCTCGTCGTGAAGAATGAGTCCTGGAATGGAACCTATGGGCGCCCAAATGAAGGTGCAGAGCACAATGCTCACAAGTCGGATAGATCGATTTTGCACAAAAATGATCAGAGCAATGATCACGAGGGCGACCAACAAGCACACCAATAACTTGCTAAATCCACTGCGGCTAGCCTCTGTTGTGGGGTGCCAGTGGAGCTGGAGATCTTGGCTTGCAGCAAGCTGCGTGAGAGCAG
>JANQPW010000146.1 GCA_028285285.1 Silvanigrellales bacterium | reverse complement strand
CCACCATGGGCTCTTGCAACTCTTCAATTTTGGCCGGCTCGGGCAACATCGATGGGTTGTGCACACTCATGTTCGAACCATCTGTGGTCTTCACCTTGTAAACACAGGTGGGGGCCGTGAAGATGATGTCCATATTGAACTCTCTTTCCAAGCGCTCCTGAATGATCTCCATATGAAGCAAGCCCAGAAAACCGCAACGGAAGCCATATCCCAGAGCGGCGGAAGACTCCGGTTCAAAGCTGAGGGAGGCGTCGTTGAGAGTCAACTTCTCCAAACGATCCTTAAGTGTTTCATACTGATTTGACTCGACCGGAAACAAGCCCGCAAAAACCATTTGCTTAGCCGGCTTGAAGCTAGCCAAGGGTTGAGATTCGGTGTCATGTGCCAAACAAATGGTGTCACCCACTTGAGCATCTCGAACCTGTTTGACGTTGGCAATGATAAAACCCACTTCGCCCGCGCTCAGCACTTCGCGTTCGATCTGCTTCACACACATCACACCCAGCTTTTGCACCTCATAGGTGGAACCATTCGACATCATCCGAAGCCGATCACCTCTACGGAGTGCCCCATCAAACACACGCACGAGGCAAATCACTCCCTGGTAGGGATCAAACCAACTGTCAAAAATCAAGGCCCGAAAGGGAGCCTTGCGCTCGTCGAGAGGGGGGCAGACCTTCTGCACCACCATTTCAATGATGTCATCGACTCCAAGGCCCGTTTTCGCACTGCAGTGGATCGCTTCCGAGGTGTCGATTCCCAGCTCTTCCTCAATCTGCAGGCACACGCGTTCCACCTCGGCGCTGGGCAGATCGACCTTGTTGATGACCGGGAAGATTTCAACGTCGTTGTCGAGTGCAAGATAAACATTAGCCACTGTTTGCGCCTCAACACCCTGAGTGGCATCAACAACCAACAGAGCGCCTTCACAGGCCTTCAAGCTCCGACTGACCTCATAGGTGAAGTCAACGTGTCCGGGGGTGTCAATGAGGTTGAGGGTGTATTCCTCACCATCTTTCGCCGTGTGGACCATGGTTGCCGTTTGCGCCTTAATGGTGATGCCGCGCTCCCGCTCGATGTCCATGGAGTCCAGGATTTGATTCTGCTTATCGCGATCGCCGACAGCGCCTGTTTTTTCTAAAATACGATCGGCAAGCGTCGATTTTCCATGGTCAATATGCGCGATGATGCAAAAGTTTCTAATTTTCTCGGGATCTGCACCGCTAACAGGTTTTGAACTCACAAACTTCGCTCCTGGGGAGGGGACATTTCTGACCTGCAAACACTGCAGACCCTGATTGTGCCGACCAAATTTCGCACTCCTCACCTCGAAGAATTGAGCCGAACAACAGATCTAAAGTCATAGCCTGTCTTGATGAAAGGGTAAAGCCATGCTCCTCTTTGGCTTGGCGTGTGCGAGCCTCTCACTCATTGCCTTCTCTTTCCCAAGCCCGCTGTTGGCAAACGATGAGTTGGCACACGACAGCGAGTCCGCCGCCCCTCAGCCCCTGCGCCCCAAAATCTCTCTCACGAGCAGTCGACAGATCAGCCAACCCTTGGTTGTTGGGGGTCTTGAGGGTCAACTGACCTTGAAAAGACATCGCTTTGAAGACGGCAGCAGTTTCGACACACCAGAAAAATGGCACAACCCAGCACTCACACTTGTTTTTTTTCCCGTGGCCGCAAGCCGCAGCCGGAAACTCAAGGTGCTGGTTCAAACCGGAAAGATCGTTCCCCCTGAGTCGAGAGCACCCGCAAATCAGTGGCGCGCTTCGGCTCTCTCGATCCGCCGCACCGGCAAACACGAGAACTGGATGAAACTCAACGAGCCCGGCTCGGGAAGACCAAAGACACCTTGCACCGCCGAGGAGTTGCCCGCCTTGGCCCTGAGCACTTTTCCAAGGGGAGATGAACGGTGGGAACGGCTCACCACAAAACTTAGCCAGTTTGAGCTCTTGATTGACAGCACCTTCCGATTGACTCACAGTCAACCCAATCCTTTTTTTACTCTCGCAGAGTGGGTCTGCACGAAAGAAGGCTGAAGCCTCGAGGAGTCAACTTGCTCGTCAAGCTGCGAGATCATCTTGAAAAACTGCATCACTTTTTGCACATCGCAAAGTCAGGATCGTTTCGCAAAGCAGCCGACGTGCTTCATGTGACCCAGCCCACACTGTCTTACTCTGTGAAACTTCTAGAAGAAGCCATTGGACAGTCTCTGTTTCATCGCTCTTCAACAGGGGTCAAACTGACTCAATCGGGTTCGATTTTGCTCAAATTTTGCGAGAAGTACTTCGCTGAACTTGACGATTTGGAAAGACAGCTCAGAGCCCCAGAGGAACCCTTCGCCGGTCTTTTAAAGATCGGCACCTACGAGAGCCTTGCGGTGCACTTTTGGCCAAGATTCATCAGCGTTTTTTCACAAAAATACCCTGAAATTGGCCTCAACTTCCTGAGTGGTTCCAGTGCTTCACTTCGAGAAAAGCTACTCGGTTTTGATGCAGATGTCACGGTTTCTGTGGAGTTGAGTGACCACAGCGGCATCAGCAAAACGGAGTTGTTCCGAGATCAGTATTCCTTTTACGCCCATCCATCCATGGCGGAAGGAGTGGAAATTGGCAAATGTCAACGACCACTGCTCTTTGTTCCCTTTGCTAAATGTATGGAGCAAAAAACACTGTTGCAGTATCTTAAAGAGGCAGGGTTATCTGGCAGATCGCTTCGTTACGAACTCGAGAGTTTTGAGGCCGTGAGAGAATTTGCAATGGCTGGACTGGGAGTAGCACTGATGCCCACACGTTTAGCTCAAAAAGGATTGAAAGAAGGAACCCTGGCTCCGGTTGAAGTCAAGGGCTTCGCCCGTGAGGGCTTTGGCACTCATCGGGTTATGGCTTGTGTGCGTTCGAGCGAAACAGAACGCCCTTTGATAAAGTTACTATTGAGTGAACTGGCTCGTGATGCCGGTGCTTCGATGCATTAGAGAAAGCGGCCTAGTAATCCAGAAAGCGAGAAATGGGAACACCGATGAAGACATGTGCCACCTGCAAACGTGTTTACGTGACCTCTCGTGACTTCATGCGGGGAACATCAAGGTGGCGAATCTGTGCCGATGGCAACCTCTACTTCAATTGTTCCTGCCACAGCACCATTATTTTGCCAAAGGGTAAATATGACTGGTACGATCCCGGCCAACAGATGAGTGAAGAAGCACGCTCGGTTTTCAACTCTTTCTCAACCTCGAAAACCCTTCCCTTTCTTTCAAACGTGGCAATTGAGCTTCACGAAGCACTCGCCAACCCTGGCTGCAGCCAAGCC
>JANQPW010000100.1 GCA_028285285.1 Silvanigrellales bacterium | reverse complement strand
GAAAACGGGACAGCCCTCACACATCACCGTGCCGGTGAGCCCGCAAGCCCATCTTTGGCTGGGCAGCAAAACTCTCGATCTGCTTTTTGCCGAAACAGCTGACCCCGAGCTGGGAGCCGGCAGCACGCGCACAGCTGGGGCCCACACCCTCAAGCTCTCGCAGATTGTGCTCGCGGCCAACCAACCACCCGAACCCCGCTCGGAGCGCCTCAATCTCCGTTTTCACAGTGGGCCCACGGCACCTCGGCTTTGGGAAGAAAAGCTCAACCCACAAAACCAGCTGCGGCTTTCAGCGGGAGGCGTTCTTCCGGCCTTGAGAGACACTCACAACAACGAGTTCACAAAACGAGTCACCCACAACACCCTACGGCGCCTTGCCGGTTACTCATCAACGCAACTCACCTTCTTGTTTGATGCCTTGAAAGGGAAAAACGCTGTGAGGGCCGAAGAAGCCCTGGCTGCAGCAGAAGGTCTTCTGGCCGCCAACAAACTGCTCATAGCCGGAGTTGACGCCATGAAGCAGCGCCTGTCATCTCTCTATCTTCCTGCGGTGCGAGCCGCCCTTGAGAAAAAAGACGTCAACGCCATTTCGGTGGAACGTTTGGAAAATGATCTGCTCATTCGCGTTGCGGCCCGCTCCTCAAACAAAAGTGAACAAAGCCGCTCGAGCAACGCGGAAGCAGCTGAACTGCAGCTTCTGCTACGAGCTGACTACCTCTTGAAGAGTTCCGCTTCAACTTTGGAAAGGTGGTCTCGTGACTTCACCTTCCATAAAGCCTTGGGAACTCTTTTGGTCGATCTGTTGTCTTCTTATGGCGACATCACCACCATGCTCCATGAAAAACAGAATCTCGTTGTTGACCTGCGCAGCAAATTGCTCCGTTTAGCCGTGAGTGGGCCAGAGGGAAGGTTTAAAAGCAAGGCCAACGCCAGCACACGCGTGCTGACAGACGAAGAGTGGGCTCCCCTTTCGGAACTTTTGACCAACTTGATGAAGTCGTCTCCTGACGACAAACCCGTTGTGGGCGGCACACGCACCCTGGGGCCCATTGCCCAAGAGTTCACAGACATGCGCCTTCGCTTTGTGTGGAGCACACAAAGAGGTGGCCCCTTTGAAAAGACCTTCCATGACATTCCCAAGAAACAGTCTGTGGTTTTCAATCTGCGTGCTCCCAACGTGAACTGGTTTGACCTTGTGTATCTTGTGGGAGAAACACCAGAGCTTGGCGAATGGAAACCCGAAAAGGCCTTAGAGATGGAAGCTGTGGGTTCGTTCCTTTGGCAGACCGAATTGGAATTGCCGGCTGAGAGCAAAATCTCTTATAAGTTTCTTGTGCAACGCGATGGTGATCACAATCCCACCGCCCCCCGCAAGTGGGAGCTGCTGGATGGCAACCGCACCGTCTCTACGGAAAAAGAAGGAACTCCCCTGCAGCTGGAAACCATAGAGGCCACCTTTCCAAATTGGGCTCTGAGGCGGGGCTGCGAGAAGCCCTGACTGAAGGTGCAGAACATACCCAGAATCCACTCTTGAAATGACCGCCAAAAACGGAGTACACTCCGGAAATGTCCGCCAAAACCGGAGCCTCATCCGGAAATGGACAACCGAGGGTTTCGCTATGTATCAGAGATTACTAGACCTTCCTCTTGATCAGAGCGTTCTTTTGTTTGGACCTCGAGGCTCTGGCAAAAGCACACTTCTTCGCGAGAGTTTCGCACAGGAGCACTGTCTTTGGTACGACCTGCTCGATCCGGTTGAGGAGAGCCGCCTCAGCGCGGAGCCCCAGCTCCTCCTCAAAGAAACCCATGGTGCTCGAAAATCAACGACACACGTGATCGTGGATGAAGTTCAAAAAGTTCCCAAGCTTCTTGATGTTGTCCACTCTTTGATTGAAGACCCCGCAACACGCCATCTGCGTTTCATGCTCACGGGCTCGAGCGCTCGCAAACTGAAACGAGGTGGGGCCAACCTCTTAGCCGGTCGCGCGCTTGTGTTCTCACTCCACCCTTTTTCTGCGCTCGAGCTAGGGGCAGACTTCAACCTTTTCGAAACACTGGCCTACGGAGCCCTCCCCGGAGTTGTGAACGCGAAGGGCTCACAATCAAAAAAAAGATTTCTGAGAAGTTATGGACTCACCTACCTCAAAGAGGAGGTTCAAGTTGAGCAGCTCGTGCGGCAGTTGGACCCTTTTCGCAAATTTCTGCAGGTCTGCGCCCAATGCTCGGGTAAAATCATCAATGCAGCGGCCATAGCCCGAGACGTCGGAGTCGATGAAAAGACCGTTAAAAACTACTACAGCATTCTGGAAGACACCTTGCTGGGCTTTCACCTGGAAGCCTACCACAGCTCTGTGAGAAAGCGGCTCAGTCTCAAGCCCAAATTCTATCTGTTTGACACCGGTGTTCAACGAACCTTGATGGGCCATCTCAACCTTCCCCTTGCCGAGTCCACAAGTGCTTTTGGAGAGCTCTTCAAATCGTTTGTCGTCAACGAATGTTTGCGGCTTTCACAGTACGCCGAAAACGACTACAGATTCTTTTATCTGCGCACCAAAGAGGGGTTGGAAATCGACCTGGTCGTGGAGCGGCCGGGCCTCCCCCTTTTGCTGATAGAGATCAAGTCGGGAACACAGGTGGGAGAGGCCCACCTCAAATCGCTGCGCACATTGGGCAGTGACTTTCCCGGCGCCGAGTGTGTGTGCCTCGCGCGCGTTCTCAGAGCCCAAGAAACTGCTGGAGTGAAAATTCTGCCCTGGCTGGATGGTTTGAAGCACTACTTTGCGCTGGAAACGGGGTCGGAATGAATTGACCCGACCCGCCACAGCCACCCCTCAAACTCAGCCGCTCCAAAGAAACTGCTCAAACCTGATCAAAAATCGGGTTCAGGCTTGATTCCTTAGATTTTTGCGATGCGCCCAAGGCACTTCCTCCTTCAACGAGCGAGCTTGCCCCAGCCTTTTTCAAGGTTGGGGTAGAGGCTCTTCTCTCCAGAGGCTTCACTTTCTGGGCGGCTCCCAGTAGTTTGACAGATCTCCGCAATCTCAACCCTTCGCTGAGCAAATTCCT
>JANQPW010000094.1 GCA_028285285.1 Silvanigrellales bacterium | reverse complement strand
TAATGTGGAACTGATCCTAAGGAAGACCAATGGAAACCCAAGAGAGCAGGAACTTTCATGATGCCCGTCATGTGGTGATTTCCTCCAATCGTTGGTTTTCAGCCGTCACAGAATATGCTCTGCAGTTTTCTCTCTTCCTTCACATGTCTGGCCGTGATGTGCAGGTGGTGGGCCACGAGTTGGGACCTTTTGTGGAGCGGGCGCGCCAGCGGGGTCTTTCCTCAAAAGGTCTTTGGCTTCGCACAAGCGGTTTTTTGGAATCTTTGCGATCTCTGTTTTCACTGCTGAAGTTTTTGCGAAACCTCCGCCAACAGGAGTTGATGGTGTTGTGGTTGGCCTGTGGGCACGAGCATTTGGTTTGTGGGATCTTTCGGTTTTTTTCAAAGAGGTTGCGCAGAACCACGGTTTTGGCCCGCCTTCGTTGTCAAGACAAACAGCGACATGGTTGGGGGCCAATTTCAGCCGTGCTCCGAAGAATGACTCGCCTCGAGGTCTACCCTTCCCACATGGCTCTTGAGAGGCACCGCAAAGTCTCAAATTGGTTCCCTCGAAAAAGCCAAACCCTGCTTTCTCAGCTGGATCTTTCTGCGCCTCGCTACGTGGTCCAGCCTTTCTGCAAGACCTTCCTTGAGCTCCCTGAGGCTGCGCTTGCCTGTCCTCAATCCCGTCATTCTCCGTGGTTTGGAGTTGAGCCTCCTCAGCTCCCTGCTGATGCGATTGTGTTTGCAACGATTGCGCGATTTGATCCCGTCAAAGGTTTGGAGGAGTTGATCCGAGCTTTTGTCAGAACATATTCAAAAGTCAGTGCCTCGGCTGAACTCAAAAAACCCCTGGCCTTGGTTATTGTGGGTCGTCCTGAAAATCTTTCCACGGAGAATCTGATTGATCAGGCTCGAACGAGCTGTGTCGAGCACCTGAAGACCGAGCCGCAAGTGGTTGGAACCGAGGTGAGCGCGTGTGATGGTAGACTGCGCCTGGTGATTCGAGATGAGCAGGTTGAGGGTCTTGCTGACCTTCTGCGGGGCATTGACTGCGCTGTGATCTCTAGCCAGGGAAGTGAAACGGTGTGCCGCACCGTGGTGGAATACTTGCAGTGTGCTGTGCCGATCGTAGCAACCCCGGTGGGATCTCTCGTTGAGGCCATCGGTCGTGCTGCGGGAGTGTTCTCGGAGGGCACTCAAGAGTTGCAGTTGGCTGCGGCTTTGGAGGAGGCTCTTCAGGTGCTGGCTGATCCCGACCAGAGCCGGCGCGTGAAACACAATGCATGGGAGAGAGGTCAGCAGCTGCAATTGAAGGGCTATGAGTCATTGCTGCGAGGGCTTGTCGGCTGAGTTGCGTCACTTTTTTTGTGCCTCATCTTGACTCAAATCATGGTTTTGGTTGATGACTGGTATTCCGTGATCGGTGGCGCTGTGCAACAAATAGGTGCAACTGCATGAGAAGGGCAAAACGGTGAGTTCAGGATCAAAACATGCGGGCTACAAGGTTTTGTTTGCCCTTCTTCTCACTTCTGTGGCCATTGGTGTCACGGCCTACTATCGTTTTATTCAATCAGAAAAACACCTCACGGAACGTTTTGAACACTTTGTTCAAGTGGGTTCAAATTTGACGGCCTATGAGTGTGTTGACGAGGTGATGGCCTGGAGTCGTGAGTGCTCGGCCATGCTGAGCTTGTGTCAAGATTCCGTTCAGCGCATGATGAGCGGGTGTCTCCATGCTCAAGATCGGTCTGCTCTTTGTGCTGACGTTGAAGCCGTTCGTCGCAGCACGAGCTTTGGCTATGATGACTGCAAATCGCGTGACCTCGATCGCGTGAGGAAGAAAGCGTGTGCTGATTCCTACAGAGCTATCGACAAGTTTTGTGAGGGAATTTTGAGCCGATGACACGCTCTTGCCAAAGCTCTTCAATGTTGGCTGATCTCATCACCCTCACGAAGCCTCGCATTACTTTGCTGTGCTTGCTGATGTACGGGGGTGGTTACGTTTATGCCACGATGCTTGCAAGTGAGGCAACAGGTGTTTTTTCGTGGGAAGGTGTCCTCAGGGCCGTTGATTGGCTGGCACTTTGGGGGCTTTTGGGAACCTGGGCGGCGGTGGCTTCAGCGAACACCCTCAACATGGTTTGGGAGCGAAAAAGCGACGGCTTGATGGCTCGAACGGCCCAGCGTCCACTCCCCAGTGGTCGTTTGTCGGTTTTTGGGGCTACAGCCTTTGGTTTGGTGTTGGCTGGCCTGGCTCTGCTTTTTCTCAGCTGGGTCAATGGTGTGACTGCCCTTTTGGGAATTGTGGCCTTGCTTGGCTACGTGTTGGTTTACACTCCTTTGAAGCGCATCACTCCCCACGCTCTGATCGTGGGAGCTGTGCCTGGGGCTTTGCCACCTCTCATGGGGTGGACCACCCACACGGGGCGTGTAGACGCAGTTGGTCTTGTGCTTTTTGGAATTTTGCTCCTGTGGCAAGTGCCTCACTTTATCGCCATTGCGGTTTCTCATAAGGCCGATTACCAACGGGCAGGAATCCAAGTGAGGCCTCTTGTTTCGGGCGAAAAACGAGCTGTGCAAGAGGCTCTTGTTTATTCGTTGCTTCTTTTGGTGACAAGCTTGCTTCTGGTTCCCTTGGCAAAAGCGGGCCTGCTTTATTTGTTGGGTGCGAGTTTGCTGGGTCTGTGGATCGTCTTGCTTTGTCTGCGTGGGCTGCGGAGCTCAAGTCCTGCTTGGGCTCGATCTGTTTTTCTTGCCTCTCTGGCATACCTTCCATTGCTCACGGGAGTGTTGATTGTGGATGTTGTCATACGGTCAGCTTATGGATGAAGGGGCATTGCTGCGCTGTGAATCGGTGTCGGCGCGCTACTCAAACAAGCTCCAGCAGAGCCCTGCACTTCTGGGTGTTGATGCCCTGGTGAGACCCCACGAGGTTTTAGCGGTCTGTGGCCCAAATGGAAGCGGAAAATCAACTCTGATGAGAGTGATGATGGGTTTGATGCACCCCTTTGAGGGGCGGGTGGTTTTGGCAGATGGGCAGCCGCTGCGTCGGCCACTCGGTTGTTATGTTTCTTTATCGGCTGTGGCTCAAACCAATTCCCTTGATGAAAAAATGACGGTACAGGAGAATCTCCTCTTGGCTGGTCTTCTCCACGGAGTGAGCCGAAGCGCAGCACGGCCACGCATTTCGGAATTGATGGAGAGTTTTTCCCTAGCAAATCGTTTGAGTGCTCCGGTGCGATCCCTTTCAGGGGGTCAAAAGCGAAAGGTCGATATCGCGCGGGCTCTCTTGAGTGATCCTGAGATTCTCACACTCGATGAACCGGGCATCGCCCTTGATGCCGAATCAAACGAGGCTCTTTGGAGATTGCTGAGGGAGAGGTTGGCTTCTGCGGAGTGGCGGCTGAAGTCGATTGTGATGATCTCTCATAGCGCTCAGGAGCTTGAGAATGCTGACCGCTTGTTGTTTTTGAGTGGGGGGCGCGTGGGAGCTTTTTGCAGCAGAGAAGAAGTAGATACCTGGGAGAGCTTTGACAGTTTGACTCTCCGGACGTTCTCTGAGGCCTCGTCAATCCAAGATCAGGTTGTTGCGGCCCTTCAAGAAAAACCCTCCCGGCAGAGCGGGAGGGAGTTGCAATTTCAGATTCAAAACGGCCACTCCATGGTGCCTCGCCTCTTTGAAGACCTCGGGTCTGGTGTGGTTGAGAGCATTGAGCTTCGGCGAGAGAACATCCTCGACAAGCTGCAGCGGCGTGGAATGCCGGGTGTGCGTGCATGAGCATGAGGCAGTTGAGAACAGACGCTCGGGTTGCCGTGGTGTTGGCGCTAAGAGAGCTCCTGAAGCTGCGGAGCGAGCGGGCTCGGGTTTTCGGAATGGTTGTCCAGCCCTTGTTGATCTGGTGGGTGTTTGGGTTTGGCTTTGAGACAGGGTTTGGTGGTGGCTCTGGTAGTGCTTCTTTTCAAGATTATTTTTTCCCCGGTGTGGTGATGATGAGTGTGCTTTTTGGTTGTGTGTTTTCAAGCATGACTGTGATTGACGATCGTCAAGGTGGGTTCCTCCAGTCGGCTCTTGTCACACCAGCCAGTCGTGTTGCGATCGTGTTGGGGAAGTCTTTGGGAGTGACGACGCTCACGTTTTTGCAGACGGCACTCATCCTTCTTTTTGCTTTTTTCTTTCACGAGGGCAATTGGCGAGTTGATTTAGATCAATTTTTGGCCTGGTACGGGATCACTTGTTTTGCTCTTGTGCCACTGAACTTGGCGGTTGCCTTTTGGCTCAATTCCACCCAGAGCTTTCACGCTTTTATGGGTATTGTCTTGCTTCCTGCCTGGGCTCTCTCTGGGGCCGTGTTCCCCTTGCGGGAAGGGTTGATGCAGCACATTGCATTGTTGAATCCAATGTCTTATATGGTCGATGGATTCCGGAGCTCATTTGGATTTCAGTTGTCTTCTGTCAGTCCAATGCCTTTGGTTGTGCAGTTGGTCGTGTTGGTGTTTTTAGGTGTGGGTGGAGTTTCGTTGTCGGTTTTGAGTTTGAAAAAGTCAGCAGGAAGTCAATGAGAGAAAACAAAAGCTCCTCCTCCGACCAGGGCGAAAAGGGCCGCAGAAACGATGCCGCAGACTGGGGATTTGGTCGTCCCCTTTTCAAGAACCCATGGTTTTACTTTGCGCTGGTTTGTATTGCTGTCATCACGGTGAGCCGACCATTGCTGCGAAGTGTTCCCCCGCCTCTTCCAGTTCTAAAAGTTCTGCCCTCCTTTAAGATGATCGATGAAAATGGTGAAGAGTTGCAGAGCGAGGAGCTCAAAGGAACTCCATATGTGGCAAGCTTTTTGTTCACTCGGTGCCCAGATATTTGTCCCATGGTGGCTCAGAAAGTTTCGGAACTTCAGAACCAATTGCAGCGGGGCCGCTTGCCTGTTCGACTGGTGAGCTTTACTGTTGATCCAAAGTATGACCGACCAGCTCAGCTGTTGGAGTATGGGAAGAGGTTTTCGGCACGTCCCGGTGTTTGGAGATTCTTGACATCTCATGAAGGGAAGCACGAAGATTACCTTCAGTTTATTGAGACAACCTTTGGAGTTGCTGTTGGGCGACCCAGCGAGGCAGAAGAGCCTATGACGGCCATAGACATTGCTCACACGGAAAAACTATTGTTGATCGATGCAAGAGGAAGATTGCGTGGTTACTTTGAGTCGACTGCGGATGGAATCAACGAGATTTTCCATCGGTCGGTTTCTCTCATGGGTGAAGGGGATGGTCCCTCTTCGCGATGAGTGTGAGATGATGAGAGCTTTCCAAAGAGTAGCTCTGTGCGGTGCTGTTGAAGATTGTGTCCGATGTTCTTTTCGATTTCTTGCTAGGAAGGTGTAGACGTGGCTTCCATATTTCCGAAGTGGACGAATAAAATTCCTCTTTTGATTGGTGCTGGTGGGCCAGTGGTTCTGATTGGAGTCATTGGCTTCATTTGGTACTATTTTTCACCTGAATACACCGATGTGGGGTATCAACCCTCCCAACCTGTGCCTTTCAGTCACACGCTTCATGCGGGTGAGTTGGGTATGGATTGTCGTTATTGTCACAACTCTGTTGAAAAGGCGGCGCATGCAGCTATTCCTCCAACAGAAACCTGCATGGGATGTCACAGCAATGTGAAAAAGAACAGCCCTCTGCTCACGAACGTGCGCCAGAGTATGGACTCGGGGAAGCCTGTTGAGTGGATCAATGTTCACATGCTTCCTGAACATGCCAGGTTTGACCACAGTATCCATGTTGGAGTTGGGGTTGGCTGTGTGGAATGTCATGGGCGTGTTGATCAAATGGATGTGGTTTATCAAGCCGAACCGTTGAGCATGGGCTGGTGTTTGGAATGTCATCGAGATCCCTATCCTCGTCTGCGACCTCCTTCAGAGGTGACAAACATGACTTACGATCCCGTTGCAGAAGGTTACGATCCCACACAAGATCCGGAAAGGCGTCGTGAGGTTACGCCTCCCGATCACTGCGGCGCATGCCACTACTAGAGTTTGTTGATTGCATTTGAAAAGGACAAGAGAGCGAACATGAACCACAAAGAAACTCCCTCTCAGTGGCAGTCACTTGAAGAAAGAGCTGAAGGAGCAAGTGCAGCTCTGATTCCAACCAGAGAGTTCTTGCCTGAGCAGGAAGAGCTCAAGGTTGAAGGTGAAGTGGGGCGGCGTCATTTTATGGGTCTGATGGGGGCTACGATGGCTCTCACAGGAGCTGTTTCAGCGGGCTGCATTCGTAAACCCAAGGAAAAAATACTCCCTTATGCCACCCGACCTGAAGATATGTTGCCAGGTGAGTCGAGATTCTTTGCAAGTTCTCTGTCTGTGGGTGGCTCGGCGCTCGGATTGCTCGTGTCGAGCTTCGATGGGCGCCCCACTAAGGTTGAAGGCAATCCCGATCACCCCAACAGCTTGGGCGCGACGAATCACTTTGCCCAGGCTGAGGTTCTGAACATATACGATCCGACGCGGCTGAAAACTCCATCAATTGGTGGTCAAGCTGCAGATTTCTCTGCTGCAACTGAAGCCATTCGCAAACTGACGCAGAAGTTTTCCGCAACACAGGGCAGAGGTTTGGCCATTCTCACCGAGTGGAACCCTTCGCCGACCTATCAAGCCAAACTGGCCGAGTTTTCTGAAGCGTTTCCTTCCGCGAAGATTTATCTTCACGATGAAGGGCGCTCCTCTATGGAAGATCGGGCTATGCGACTGCTCGGTCTTCCTGGTGCTCGTGTGCGGCACTCCTTTGAAAACGCAGCTGTGGTTGTGGCTATCGACTCTGACTTCTTGGGTCTTGAGGGTGAAGTTGTTCGCCACTCAAAAGAGTTTTCTCGAAAGAGGCGTCTCACCCAGCCCAGCGATGGAATGAGCCGTCTCTACTGCGTCGAGTCTCATCTCAGTGTGACCGGCTCCGGTGCGGATCATAGATTGCTCCTCCCTCATCGCAATGTCGGCGAGGTTTTGGTTGAGATTGCTCGCGAGATCGACCGTCGAGGAGCTCGATTGTCGAGCAATTTGGCGGCTCGCTTAGGCAGAACTCAGGTCGCAAGCACTCATGGCAATTGGATCCGTGCGGTTGTGGACGATCTTCTTGCCAACCAAGGCCGAAGCCTGGTGACCGTGGGTGACAAGCAACCTGAGTGGGTTCATGGTTTGGCTATTGCTGTGAATGATGCTCTCGGAAATGTGGGCAACACCCTGGCGCTCTATCCCGATGGCAGCAGGGCTCGGTTTGGAACTCTCGATCAGCTTTCGGTGGAAATTAAATCAGGTCTCGTGGCTGGCCTGATGATTGTTGGTGGCAACCCGGCCTACGGCACGCCAGGTGATCTGGGTTTTGCCGATCTCATTTCAAGGGTGGTCGACACGGTTTACCTTGGCTTTGAAGATAATGAAACGGCAGCTGTTGCCAAAGTGGCCATTCCTCGAGCCCATGGTTTGGAGTCGTGGGGAGACACGCACACTCTCGATGGCACAATTGCCATTCGCCAGCCATTGATCGCTCCGCTTTACGATTCGTGGTCGGAGCTCGAGTTTCTTAACCAGGTTTTGGGGGCAGAGGATCCATCAGGCTATAAGAGTGTGCGGGAAGTGTTTTCGACCCAATCTCCCGCGCCCAACACAGAGTCGGCATGGAGTCGAGCCCTTCATGATGGTGTGGTCTCTCACAAAGCTTTCGTTTCTCTGAATTTCGATCCCAGCTACACCCAGCTCGGCGTTTTGTTGCGCCAACAAAATGCGGCATTGGCGCCCACGGCAGAGGCCCTGGATCTTGTTTTTATCCAAGACCATTCCACTTTTGATGGGCGGTATTCGAACAATGCCTGGCTGCAGGAGTTGCCTGACCCTCTCACGAAAATCACATGGGACAACGCTCTCCTGCTTTCTCCAAGAACGGCGGAGGAGTTAGGGCTTCAGCGTGGAGATCTTGTTGAGGCAACGACGTCATCTGGAAGCCTCGTGGCGGCTGTGTTTGTTCAGCCGGGCGTTGCGCCTCACACGGGTGTGATTTCAATGGGTTATGGACGTCGCAGGGTTGGGCCTGTGGGAACCGGGACAGGCTTTGATGTGGCTCCTGTGCGAAGTGTGCGCAGTCCCTATGTGACCAGCGGTGTTCAACTGAAAAAAACGGGTCAGGAATATGCTTTGGCCACGACCCAGGGTCACCAGCGAATGGAAGGTCGCCCCATCGTTCGAGAAAACACCTTAAAGGGCTTTGAGGAGGAGCCCCGGTTTGTTGAGAAGTATGAGATGATGCCTCTCAAGAAGCATAAGACCAATTTGTGGAAAGAGCCCAATGTTACGACGGGTCAGCAATGGGGTATGACCATCGATCTCAATGCCTGCACGGGTTGCAACACTTGTGTTGTGGCTTGTCAGTCTGAGAACAACGTCGCGATTGTTGGTAAAGAGGAAGTGATCCGCAATCGTGAGATGCCTTGGATTCGTGTGGACCGGTATTTCACGGGAGGAGCGGAAGATCCGCAAGTGGTCGTGCAGCCTGTGAACTGCATGCACTGTGAAACTGCCCCGTGCGAACAGGTGTGTCCCGTGGGTGCGACGATCCATAGCCCTGAGGGCACAAATGACATGGCTTACAACCGCTGTATTGGAACGCGGTACTGTGCCAACAACTGTCCCTACAAGGTGCGGCGCTTCAACTACTTCAATTTTTCAAAGCGCCAAGACGAAATGAACCCTCTGATTTCCATGCAGCAGAACCCAAATGTGACCGTGCGGTTTCGCGGTGTCATTGAAAAATGCACGTACTGTATCCAACGAATCAACAAGGCGCGCATTGAAGCTAAACGTGATGGTGATGGATTCATTGCTGACGGAACACTGCAAACAGCCTGCCAGCAGGCTTGTCCAACGGATGCAATTGAGTTTGGAGATATCAATGACAAACGCAGTCGTGTGGCG
>JANQPW010000085.1 GCA_028285285.1 Silvanigrellales bacterium | reverse complement strand
CTCCGCTCCAGAAGCCCGAGTGGCCGCCAAAAAGCGCTCCAGACGACGTGGATTCCAGTTGTCGTTGCAAGACTGCACCACCAAAACCAGGTCCACATTGGCGGCGACCTTTTGTTCCTCACTGGTGCGCCCTGGGTCTTTGCGGGCAATGACCGTGCGCCGTGGCATCAGGCGCCGCAGCACGCACTGCGCCACCCCCGGCATTTTTTCAGCCCACACCCAATCACCAACAACGAGTTGTTCACCCAATTCTTGAAGCTCTTTCTGCAACGAACCACTGGCCTGGGCATTCCATTCCCCCGCTTCCCCCCAAACGAGGCAGCGTGGGCCAAATTGATGGGCAATACGAACAGGCACCCAGTGGGCGTTAGGAGGGGCTTGCTTCGCAAAATGAGGGCTGTGGCCCAGCTCCACCAAAGAGATGTTTTCGAAGATTTTCGGAGAAAGACTTTGCGACTCAAAGGTCTTCTTTGTCATGAGATGATGTCCTCACAAGGCTTCGTGTCAAAACACGGAACTCCGCACAGCGGGTCAGCAGCCTTCAAAATGAAACAGAAATGGGGACATCAGGAAGAGGGCAGAGTTAGGCAGCCGCCCTGTGCCAGGTGTCCCGTTTGTTGGAAACAGTTCTTGCAACAATCATCAGACACCTCCTTGAAGTTGAGGGGTGGGAGCGAGGGCCATCGGCGCAACAGGCTCCCCCAATGGTTTTCCTTGTGCAACAGTAACTGAGTGCATCGGAGAGATCAAGCCTTTCAAAACGGGCTGCGAAGCGGCTCAAAGGTGAAGCGAAAGGGCCTGCGCCAACTTGTTCACCCGGCGTGTTTGAGGAATGCTCCGGATTTGTTTGATGGAGCTCACAGTGGGAAACGTGAGATAATAGCCAAAGTGACGTAGCACAAACAGATCCAGAACCGGAACCTTACGCTCAGCACTGAGCCCCATCCAGGCCCCTCCCGACCAGTCGCCACGACTCGGGTCGAGTTGATCTCCCACCGCATCAACGGAGCCTTGTTGGGGTGAGCTTTGCTCACACGCTTCTCTGCGCTGAGCCCAGTAGGGCATGAGCAGGCAATTGCGCCGTTTCAAAAGTTGAGGGTGCGCAGCTGTGACCGCATCAACCGCGTGGCACGACAGGCAGTGGGCGGCTCCCACCTTCGACTCCAGGCTCGCCTGAAGAGCCACTTTTCTCTCAAACTCCTGCCATTCGTCTTCACTCCACTGGAAGCCCTCTGTTGCAAAAGAAGACCACTGGTAAAAAGTCCGTTTCTGCTGTTCCAAAGGCTTTTGAGCGATGTGAATCCAAGAAGAGCGAGTGAGCCTTTCTTTCATGGAAAGGGTGTAGAACGGCTGGTGGTCATGGGTGGCGATCAGGTACTTTGTCATGTCAAACGAAGAATTGGGCAGAATCTTGCCAGACTCATAGGCCCAATCTGTCACCGCACCGTTCATGTATTGGGTGCGGATCGCTGAAAGAGACGTGCTGTGGTTCGTGTGCCCGTTGGAGATCGTGAGAGGATTGAGCTCGAGCATTTGATCTGTGGTTGTGAACCTGCTGCCGCTAAAAGACCAAGACTGGCCCGCCGCTGTGAGCTGGGTGGTCATCAGCAAAAGGTCGCCCTCGAGATCTCCCAATGAAACATCAAGCGCAAGGAGTTGTCGGACAAAGTCTAGAAGACTCTTCACAACGGGTTCCTGGAGTGTGGTTGTCGATTGCAAGAGGGAATGAGGCATCAGCTTTTTTGGCAGCTGCCCCGTTTCTTTTCTCAAGGAAGACAATTCCAGCAAAAGCTTCAGCAGCTGCAGAGTCAGATCTTCCTGTAAATCAAACACAAGGTGAATGGCCTGGTCTTCCGCAATATAATCCTCTTTAGCAGGAAGACTTGCCCGGACCTCTCTGATGAACTCAAAAGACTGTGGGTTCCACTCCACTCCCACGGCTTTCCTTCCAAAGACAATATCCATGGGGGTAACAACGGTTCCGTCGTCACGAGCGGAAAAACCAAGATCTTTGAAGTCTGTTTCAAACGGATTTTTGCGAATCTCCTCAATCCGGCTTTGGAAGTTTCTGTTTAGTTGTGAAATCGGGTATAGGGGTTGGAAGACCAGGCGCAGCTGACTTGAGCGACGACTCAGATTTTCTGTGCCCACCGTCAAAGACACCAATTTCCAATGGCTCCTCTTGAGCAAAATTTTCAAAATGGCATCGGGTCTATTCAGAAAGAACTGTTTGCCGAAAATGAAGGGATGGTTCACAATATGGGAGCTTGAGCTGTTTTGCAGCTGTTCCTGAAGAGACTGTGCTAGCCAACAACTGCGAGACCCCTCCTTGCCCGAGCACTGATCAAGAGAAACCATGGCATCAAAGTGTTCCGCGTCTTCCGGTAAAAAAAACAGAAGATTCAGATCGATGGGATCAAAAGTGTGGGGCAGTTTTGAGAGCTGAGAAGAATGAGATGCTTTGGGCCGAAGCAGACAGGAGCCAAAAAGCAAAGAAACCATCACCATTGCTAGAGCGGATTCACAAAAGCTCGTCAACGGGCACCTCAAAAATATTCCCACACTTATTGCCTGGGATCTGTTTCTTCAAAGTCTTCCAACTCTCGCAGTTCATCACAAACAGCCCAAAGGTCTTCACATTGAGTTTCCTCTCGGGTTTTAATCTGCGGCAAACGGAAACTGAGATAATCCAGAACAATGGCAACGTCGCACTCGGCTTGGTTCCAAAGGCCGGGCTTGTTGGCACGGTTCAGAGCCTGGTACTGCCGCCCCAGGAAGGGAAGCGCTGCCTCAATGCGCTGTTGGAGCTCATCCAATGCGGCTCGACGCGGTTCGTTCTGCGCGCTTTCAATTTTCCACTGCACACCTTGGAGCATGATTCCAGTTGCAAGGGTGCTGACTCGCTTTTCTTTCCAGCGCCTTCCCTGTTCTCGATGCCACACACCTCCAGCATTGTCGTCGAGAAACTCCAAAATCTGCTGCGAATCCAAAAGGAGGGTTTCGTTTCCGACCTTGAGAGCTGGAATGAGCCCGAGGGGATTGATTTCAAGAAACCAATCTGGGGGAGGGAAAAGATTTTCGATGTTGATGGCTTCAAAAAGAACGCCAGCCCGCTTGAGCGCAATCTTCACCCGGCGAACAAAGGGGCTTGTTGGAGAAGCATAGAGGACCGCGTTTTCGATCGTGTTCATTTCATTCCCTCGTGAAGGCAGTTTCCAGTTCGTCACTCGCCCGGGAGTGAGGCATGGGATCTCCAGCAGTTTAACAGGGAGCATCCTTGAGCGAAAACCATGGAATCCGCTTCGTTCTCCAGCCCTGCTCTCTTTCGGCACCGAATTTGCACCCTCTGGGTATCGGGGGTCACACGCTGACCTACGCCTCCCCTTTTTTGGAGAGCCAAAGGAGACTCGATGTTCACCAAAAGGACTTTTGCGGCCCTCTCTTTTTTCCTTGCTATTCTCGTGGGCTGCGGTCTCCTTCAATCGAATCATAACAAAAAAGGTCAGACACAGGAAGACGAAGCCAGCTCAGAAGAGAACAGACCACTCCCGGGGCAAGTTTCCCCATCGGTTGTTGAAGAGTTGGGCAACTCTCTTCTTCTTTGTGCTCGCCGATCGACTTCACAACAGCACTATCCCCCTGAGCTTGAAGCGAAGAAGTGGCACCTTGTGGTCACCGGTTCTGATCTCTCAGCACGGCACGTGAGAAGCGAGCTCGCTAAGAAAAACCGAGAGCTCCCGGCAACGGGAGTGATTGATGTTGAGTTCCACAAAGAAGTCCTGCGATTTGCCCCGCAAGAGCTTGAGCACACTCAGGAAACTCCCAAAGCAGACTGCCAAGGCCCCTTCAAATGCCATGGCGGAGCCGTGACGGAAGCCATCTTCTCCGAAATTTCTGGAGCGGCGGCAAAGCCCCACCTGACCGCCATTGGGCTTGAGAGCATCTGGCGAGAGAATGTCTGGAAGAAACTGAAACTGATCAATCGTTCGGGACCCAATCTGTTTTTTTACCGAGATGAAACAGGAAACTTTCTGAAAAGCGAAGTTCACTACATCTACGCCTCTGGTAACACTTACGCTCACGGAGATTATCTTCTTGAGAGCACCGTGGATCCAGAGACGGGGCCCCGGTACATTGTGAAACCTGAGTGGAATCTGATCAGCGTGGGATCCGTCGGAAAAGATGGATTTGTCTCTTCCTTTTCGACACCCGATCGGTAC
>JANQPW010000079.1 GCA_028285285.1 Silvanigrellales bacterium | reverse complement strand
TCCCGATTTTGTGCACCTTGTTGCGCTTCGTTTAGACTATGCTTTTGGTGTTTCCGACCCTCGCAACACCGGCGGCCTTTCCTTTGGAATGTTGCAGTTTTTTTGATTCTTGACTCAGGCAAATCACTGAGCTAAACACGCGTTTTGAAAGAGTGCCGCCGTGGCTCGCGAATGGAAGGAATCTGCGCCCATGAAAGATGGAATTCACCCTGTATACCGCCCTGTTGTGTTCAAAGATCAGTCCAATGGCGACACCTTTATGACACGCTCAGCAATTCAGACTCAGAAGACGATTCAGTGGGAAGACGGTAAGGAATACCCCCTCTGCGTGATTGAAATTTCGTCCACGTCTCACCCCTTCTACACCGGCGAGCACCGTGTGGTCGACACCGAAGGCCGCATTGAGAAGTTCAACAAGAAGTATGGTCGCGCCGCGAAGAAATAAGAGCTTCTTCAGCAATCGTCGGATCTCTGTGCTCCGGCCTCCTGTGTTCGCCAAGAGCTTACCTTTCAATGGGTTTGACTTCGTTAAGAGCAAAATGCTCGTCCGGGTCGCAACGGGCTCTGTCAAGCAACACAATCCCATCCTGTTCATCGATGAGACACTGCTCAAAAAGCTCGACGGGCACCGAAGGCGAAGGGTGTTGCAGACCGTCACGTGAACGGGCTCCTTCGTTCAGCGCTCTCAGTGATCCGGAAAGAGCTGAGCCCACAGCCGCGTAAACCGCCAGACTGATGTCATATTTGTTGGCAAAGGCCCCTTCCCCAAAAAACTCCCTCTCCTCGTCTGGTGCGGCTGGCACCCGACACTTCACTGAGGCCAGCACACAGCCCATTTCTTCGGCATCACGAAGCTGGGGGAATTGAGCCTCTCGACGCAGAACTTGCCTCACGGGCTCAAAAAAAGCGTCTCCCACCGCCTTTTTTTTCTGCGCGGCCGCATCAAAGACCGCACCATATATGGCGAGGCTGCTCTCTCTGTTCAAAGACTCTGCCTGGTGCCACCGATCCACATGCTCCACTTGCTTCGTCCAACTTTGCCGCTGACCTTGGTGTTTGAGAAAAAGAACGGAGCACAGCACGGCCAGCAGAACAAAAAGTGCTCCTGTGATGAGTGACTTCACCCGAACAGCCGATTGACGATTTCTTCTGAGCTTCCTCATGCGAAGAGTTTGCCATGGAGGGGACAGAGAGGTCCTGGCAGGAAAAGCAGCGTGTCAACGCCGCGCCCCACAAAGATCTTCTCCAGTGCGGGACCCGTCTTAAAGCGAAGATTCCTGCAGGGATGTTGAGGGGTTTGGAGAGTGATGCGGAGGTCTACAACTCGAAAGAGCCGCGCTCGATCGCTTTTCGCTGACATCGCAAAACTTCCGAATGAGTGCTTTCACTTGTTCACGAAGCTGAACAACTTCCTCCATGGGAAGATCGGCTTCACACGCCAATCTCGCCACCATTTCGCGAGCCTTTGGCTTCAGCTCGGCCCCTGAGCGGCTCACAAAGTTGAGCACAGCGCGATCATCCACAGTTGAGCGCCGTCGTTTCACATACCCTTGGCGCTCGAGCTTCTTCAAAATAGGTGTGAGGGTTCCT
>JANQPW010000064.1 GCA_028285285.1 Silvanigrellales bacterium | reverse complement strand
GGACTTGCGTCGTGCCAGCCTCTTTTGCCTCTTCTCATGTTTGAGCAGGGCCTTGGGGCTCTGGTAGACTCTTCCAGTGGAGAGAACGACACTTTGCGTCAGGCCAAGATCGATGCCCACAGCCGCATTTCTTTGGGTGTTTGTTGAGGTGGTTTCTTCAAACTCGACCGGAATGGAAACGAACCAGCGGTCGGCTTTCCGAGAGATGCGGATGTTGCCCACTCTCCCCTCAAAGCGAAGGCTCTCAGCCATCTTCACCCAGCCCAGTTTGGGAACCCAGAGTTGGTTCTTCTCTTCATTGAGTCTCACCTTGTCCGACTCGATGGAAAAAGAGTCTTTCGAGCGGTGTTTTGACTTGAACTTGGGGAACCCAACTCTCTTTCCCTTGCGCCTGCCTGTTTTGGATTCAAAAAAGATCTTCATGGCATCACCCAAGTCATGGAAGGCCATGGCAGGGGAACATTTGGTGGTTTCTGATATCCAAGAGTGTTCGGGTTTGACTTCATGGTTGAACTCTTTTCGGAGATCTCTCCAGCCCGTCTTCTCTTTCTTTTCAAGCTTTTCTTTCCATTGTGCCAAGCCCCAATTGAAAGCAAAGCGGGCTGTGCGAGAGGCTTTTGCAAAATAGACCACCTGACGACCCGTCGGGTTGAGCTTGATTTTGTGGGCGCGGATGGTCACGAATCAAGCTACCTTTTTCATTCCGTTTTGATGTGAGCGTTTTCCATAGAGTCTGGCGCTGAAGACTGTCATGAGACACAGAATGTCCTCAGCAAACTCCACCTCTTCTGGTTTTGAGGCTTTGCCAATAGAAACAAACACACCACCACCAATGGCTTTGTCCAACGCAATTCCAAAAGGCTATCAGTGTTTTTCTTGGATTGCAGTTGGTCGATTCTTCCTAGGTCGTAACTACAAAAATGGATTCGAAAATCAACCCGTGTTCACTTTATGAACAGTTCTGATCAGGTTTATGGGGTGCAGTCGTCAGCCCCGGAGTGGCAATCATCTATGACAATCAAAAAGTCAAAATCATTGGCCGGCTCTCCCCGTGCTGCTGACCCGAACAGAAGCACCAACCGGGGTTTCAAAAGATCAACGATTTGTTTGCAAATCCGATTCCTAAGAGACAAACCCATGATTGTTCTTCTATGGCGCCCATTCGAGAAAACATATCCCACTCTAACATTGGGATTGAGCTACGGCAAAATGGCACCCTTGGTGCCTGGCAATGGAATTGCAGAAGGGAATGCCCTAGAGATCAATTCCCACTGCGCTAACAAACTCCTGGAGCTCATTCAGCAGATCTGCAAATCTTTTCTGGCCAAAGCTCCGCGAGTATACACGACTCAACTCTTGAACCCCCTCGAGGGCCGCCTCTAGGGCGTCGACCCCCTTGCTGGTGTACTCAACGGTGAAGGCCCTCCCATCCTCTTCACAGGACATCCTCTGCAGAAAACCTCGAGACTCCAGTGAAGCAACCTTCTTTGACACAGCCTGCTTGGTGATTCCAAGCTTTCTCGCAATAATGTTGGCAGTGCAGCCATCAACCGGAATGCAAGCGATCAAGCTGATATCAGCAGCAGTGAGGTTGAAGCCCTGCTCCTGCAGATGCTTCTCACCCCTCGCCATGGAGTCCCGGGCAATCTCCAAAGCCAAGCGACCCATGTGCTTCTTCCGCTGCTCGTGGATGCGTTCTTTTCGTTTCACCCGCTGCTCACTTTGCTTTCATTTGTGTGAGGTTGTGCATCAGCTTCCACCCCGACTCGGCCTTGATCAGTGAGAGATTATCAAAGAAGCGAGACTTTTCCTCTTCAATCTCCACCTCAGCAGTTGCCATTCCCTCTTGAACGCGGATGTTGGAAACCGTGTGGGTGCGCGCGTTGCCGCCAATCTTCTTCTCTTTTAAAAGACTAAGATATGCTTCCCGGCTCAACACCATCACTTTCTCCGGGGCCTTCACCACCACCCGATAGTCTGAGTGAAATGCGGAGCCAACCTCCGCCGCATCTTGCTTGGCAGCGCCCTGCACGTAACGCGCAATGACCTTCTTGATCTCCAGCGAATCACTTCCCAGCGCTGGAGCCGAAACCACAAAGAACGAAAAAACTGACACAAGAGTCTTCAGAAACATGGCATTCTCCTACGGCAATAAACTAGTCAACCCTATTGACTTTAACGGTCAATAGGGTTGACTAATTGAGCACAAATATGCAAATGCCTGTTTCGAAAAGATTTTTATTGGATAAGAATCCATGCACCCGGCTCTCAGATCATTCCAAAGGCTGCATAACCGCCCTTACGGAGTGCCGCCGCCACCTTTTGCGTGTCTTCAGACCCAATCGCCACGGTGCCCTGGCCCTCACTACGAAACAATAGCTTCAAACTGAATGAAGAGGCACCTTGTTTATTCAGGTGCTCCGTAAGTGTGGCCAAGGCCCCGGCAGTGTCATCGATGTGGGTGAGCACGGTGTCTTCTGGCAACTGAGTCATAGATGCGGAGTTGAGGTACAAAGCCAACTCAGCGGGGGTGTTCTCTGAGTAGCCGTACACCTTTCCTGCCTGCTGCACCGAGGCAAGAAGCCGCCTCGCAAGAGGGCCATCAGACACCTGAAACGTGATGACATCAACATCTTCAACCTGTCGCGCCTCAAACGACTCAATGTCAATTCCTGATTCCGTCAATGCTTGTGAAACGGCCAACAGCCGCCCTGCCTGCGCGGGGCCCACCAAAGTGATGCAGTTTTCTGACTTTGCTCGCAATTTCTTTTTCGAAAGCGGTGGCACAGAACTCGGAGCTGCTTCTCCAAACCCACTTGAAACCTGTGACTTTTGCTCTTTCCTTCCCTTCTGCTCAGCTCGAATGTCTGAAAAGAAAAGCTCTAATGTGCCCTGTTTCACGTGAGGCATGGTGATAACATGTGCTAGCTCGGCCTGCACTGCCAACTGCCACTTCTGAACAATCTGAGTGCTGGGTCTGTCAAAAACCACAGTGTTGGAGTTCTTGTGGCGCCAAGCATGAAGCCCCAGTTTCTGCAGCTGAGTCACCGCATGGTCGGCCATTTCCAAACAGGTGGAAACCTGCTTCCTGAAACCCTCCTCCCCAAGGCTTTGCACACGGTGCCACATGAGCAAAGGTTGAATTCCACCACGAGATCCGGAAATGGTCGTGTCAAGCGAACCGATGTATTCAACGCTTTGACTCACGCGCGAAACATTCTCTCTCTTGGCCAAGACAATGCCACACGGAATGGGGCTACCGATCATTTTGTGACCACTGATGGCAACGCTATCGACGCCTGCAGAAAAATTCCAGGGATCAGGTTCAGACACGAAGGGAAGGATCATTCCACTCAATGCTGCATCGGCATGAAGATAGCTTCGGGTGATGGCAAATTTGCGAAAAAGCCCTCGGATTCCCTCCACGTCATCAATAGCTCCCTTCATCGTGGTGCCAATGTTGGCAAACACGATAGCCGGAGACGTTCGGTTGATGCGCAAAGACTCCTCGAGATCTTCCAGATCCATTTGGCCATTGGAGAGGCTTCGGATCATCATGCTCTTCATGCCAAGCAATCGGATGATTTTGTCTACTGAGTAGTGACTTTCTTCCGAATAGTAGAGAATTCCACCAGGGTTCAGCTCACGAGCCAAGAACATCGCATACAGATTGCCCTCTGTGCCACCGTTAGTAACGTAACCCCAAACCTTCTCTTCAGGAAGACCAGCCCAGCCCGAAAACGTACTAATGACCTCTCTTTCAATATCATGGGTGTTGAGTTTATAGTTCGACTCCAGAAACGGATCACCGATATTGTTCAAGGAAAACTGGAGAAAGCGAAACACCTCTTGGTAGTCAAAGTCAGCATTACCCGGGTAGCCAATGCAAAACTGAGCCTCGGTTTGAAACTTCTGAAACAAAGTTTGCAATCTCTGACTTGCCACGCCCTTGCTGCTCCCTCAGATCGCCCGACTCACTCCCGAAACAGGTTCTCCACCTGAGTTTTCACTCAGGCTTCCTCCCAATTTACGGTACTCTTCCAGTGTGAACTCATCGACCTTCAGAGATTCCACGCGGAGCTCTTCAGCCTGTTTAATGAGTGCCGCTTCCTCTGCGGTAACAACTCTCTTTTCCACAGCAAGATCCAGAACTGCCGTTACGGGCTTTTTAGGTAGCTCCTTGCGACGCACTGCCTTGCGGATCTTTTTCATGGGTTGGCTCGACTGGGCCATCAACGTCACAACTTTGTTGAGTAAGCCGAGTGTCTCCTTTTCTGAAGATGGAGTGTAGATTCCTTGAGCCAAGCGCTCTCTTGCCTGAGGCGAGGAGGTCATGGCACGCGCCACCCTACGCTGCAAGGCAAAGCTCACGGGCTTCCCAATGGGAAAAGCCCGATTCCAAAGTCGGGCTGGGCCACGGAAGGCCCAGGTGAGACCGGGAACCTGGATTTCACCGTAAAGAGCATCGAAAGCAATCTGAATTTCATGAAACACATGCTCCATAGCCCACTCGAAAAACACACGATCTTCGGCTTGGCCTTTTTCTGTTTCAAAGCGCTTGATCACACAGGTTCCCAGATACATCCAAGACAGAGCGTCTGCGAAACGACTAGTGATGCTCTCCTTGACCTTGAGCTGCCCACCATAAGAACCCATTGCAAAGTCGGTCATCACTGCAAAAATTGAGCTCGCCCACTCCATCTTTCGAACATATTTCGCCGAGTGTCGCGCCCCTCCGCTGCTCGCCAGTAAGCCACAGGTAAAGGAATGAACTTTAGCTCTCACAATGTTCCGCAAAATGAAGCCCATGTGCTGAAAAAAGATCTTATCGAAAGCCGCAATGTCATTTTTTTCAAGTGCCTTGACCTCGTCATAGGCATAGGGATGACACCGAATGGCACCTTGGCCAAAAATGATCATCGAGCGGGTGAGAATATTGGATCCTTCCACTGTGATGCCAATGGGTGCCGCCTGGTAAAGCCGCCCTAAAATATTGCGAGGGCCCATTGAAATGCCGGCCCCTCCAGAGATATCCATGGCATCATTGACAACTTTGCGCATGGTTTCAGTGAACTGAAACTTCACAATGGCCGACACCACGCTGGGCTTAGCCCCTTTGTCGACAGCACCACATGTGAAAATGCGCGCTGCTTCAAGCATGTAGGTGAAGCCTCCCACCCGAGCCAAAGGCTCTTGAATGCCCTCAAAGTTTGAAATGGACATGCCGAACTGCTTCCGAGCTAAACTGTAGTCGCCAATGTAGCGAGCACAGAGCTTTGCGCCGCCAGTTGCCTGGGCAGGCAAAGAAACACTGCGACCGGCTGCAAGGCTCTCCATCAGCATCTTCCAGCCGTTACCGACTCCCTCTGTGCCTCCAATGACTTCATCAATGGAGATCACCACATTGTTCCCTTCAGTGGGACAATTGTGGAAGCAAATTCCCAAAGGATCGTGTCGTCTGCCCAAGGCGACACCTTCACGATCGGCTGGAATGAGAGCACATGTGATGCCGAGATCTTCGCGATCACCCAAGATCTTCTCCGGATCATAGAGGCGAAACGCCAAACCAATCACTGTCGAAACAGCGGCCAAAGTGATGTACCGCTTTTGCCAATTCAAGCGAACACAAACTTCTCCCTTGTCGTTCCGAAACACTTCGCCGTAAGAGGTCAAAGAGCCCGCGTCTGAACCGGCCTGCAGCTCCGTGAGACCAAAGCAGGGAATATCGTCGCCACGAGCCAGCCGCGGCAAATAGTGGTCTTTCTGCTTTTCAGTTCCGTAGTGAAGCAGGAGTTCTGCAGGCCCCAAAGAGTTTGGAACGATCACGGTGGTTGAAACCGAGGCACAGCGAGAGGAAATTTTCCCAATAACAGCACTGTGGCCAAGAGCAGAAAACCCCAGCCCCCCATAAGAAGGTGGAATAATGAGTCCAAAGAACTTCTCTTTCTTCAGAAGACTCCAAACCTCTTCCGGGAACTCTCGTTCCGTAGAGATTTTCCAGTCGTTGAGAGATTGGCAGAGTTGCTCCACAGGACCATCGAGGAAGGCTTGCTCAGCACTGGTGAGCTGTGGATAAATCTCGTCTTTGAGAATGCGCTGGAAGTTTGGCGCACCAGAGAAGAGCTCACCATCAACCCACGTGGTTCCTGCCTCCAGAGCCACTTTCTCTGTTTCAGAGATCTGTGGCAGGAGGTTGATTTTGCGCATGAGGGCCACAAGAGGAGAGGTGAGAAGCAATCGCCGAATCGGGCGTAGGTTTAAAATCAGCACAGCGGCTAAGAATGCACCACAAACCGGCAGGGGAGCACCCAAAAACCAGGCTCCGCCCAAAAGAAGCAGAGACCAAACCCAAAGAGGAGCACCTGCATAGGCTGCAACAACAAGCAGTGCGACCGCACCGATAACAATTTGAGCCGGCAACGCCACATTTAAAAGTGCGCCGTGCTGGAGTGATTGGGCCAAGGCTTCCATGGGTTCTCCTTCAATTCATTTCACATACGAGCATACTCGAAATGAACACCAGGCACGACCCTGTCAAGGGGAAGAAGACCCAGAAAGTGCGCTCCCCTCTGCTTCAACAGGAGAGGCTGTGGGTGAATCTGGAGCAATGAGACCCGAGCCGAACTTCAACCAAAGAAACAGTGTTGCCCCAGCATGGAGCAAGAACACGAGGGCACCAAAGTAGAAGCTTTGCTCAAAAGCCGAATATGACAGAAGAAAAGCAGATGTCGCAAGAAAGACAGCCACAAGGGCGTCAAATTGACCCACCCATCTTCTCGCGCGTGATTTGGGTGTTCGGTGGAACACCAGCTGTTTGCCCCGAGGCTTCAGAAGCACTCCTTCCCAATAAGAACGAAAAAGCAAAAAACTGATCAACGGAGCAGAAAACAACAGACCCAAGGCACGAAGGAGTCGAGTTGGAAGAGGTGCATTTTTCTCGCAGTGAGCTTCAGGGCTCGTGTACACACCCACCAAGGCTATCCACAAGCTACCCCACACCAGCACATCGAACAAACGCCAAAACTCCCAGGCCGAGCTTTGCGCCACCCAATCTCCTCGCTCAGCGATCCAAAGAGGTGAAATGGCCATCATGGCCAGAACCAAAGTTGTGAGGCTGTACCCCAAAAGATGAAAAAACACGTCGCCCCGTTTGATCCAAGACCAGTCTCGATACTTCAGCAAACGCTTTCCCATCAAGCGGAGCACCTGACCATTCCCTTTCGCCCAACGCCGCTGCTGCACAAGGAAGCTTGGCAGATCATTTGGCAGCTCGGAATCACAATGCACGCCGTGAGCAAAAACGAGCCTCCAGCCCGAAAGGTAGGTTTGATAGCTCAAATAGAGATCTTCTGTAACGGAATGATCAGACCAGCCTCCAACGGTGCGTAAAACCTCTCCACGCCACACACCTGCGGTTCCGTTGAAATTGAAAACATAGTCTTTCACGGAGCGACCTGCGTGCTCCATATAAAAATGCGTGTTCAGCAAGAGGCTCTGAAGACGGGTTAAAAAGCTCTCCGAGCTGTTCGTGTAAGACCAGCCTGCCTGAACACAGGCCACACCCTTTTCAAAGTGAGGAAAGCATTCACGAAGAAAACTCGGCTGGGGCCGAAAATCGCAATCAAAGACAGCGAAAAAATCGGCATCACTCATTTGCAAACCGTGGTTCAACGCTCCAGCTTTGAAACCCGCCCGACCTTCTCGCTGCACATGATGAGCAACCAGTCCAGGGCGCCTTTGCCTCAGCCGCGACAGTGCCTCTTGCACCAATCGCGAAGTTTGATCACAAGAGTCATCCAAAACCTGAATTTCGAGCTGAGAGTCGGGCCACTCCAAAGCTCCGGCACACTCAATTGCAGCGACCACATGTGTCGGCTCATTGTAGACCGGAATTTGCACGCAAACGCGCGCACAGACAACCTCTGGTTGGCCATTTTGCAAACTGTCAAGAGAAAGGGGGCTTTTACGAAGCTCAAAGCCACGCTTGCGGGCAGCAAGCGCCAAGCTGTGTTTGTGCTGAAATGTGAGCACAACCAACACCTTGACGATCCACAACACAGCAACAACCAAAGGTGGGCTGTTTTCAAACTGCAGAATTTCTTCAAACATTCATGTCTCGATGACACCTCAACTGTTGAGCAGTCAATTTTAGTCCGAACCAGTTTTAGTCGAGTGGAGCAAGTGAGCTGCAGTAGCTCAGGAGTGCATTTTCAGCCGGTCCCAACTTCTGCCGATTTTTCAGATCCACCATGAGCTTCTGAACATCATTCCAACGATCAACATCATACCAAGTGCGACCCTCAAATTGGCTCCAACCATGTGCATCACACACAGATTTCACATCCTCGTAGGTCTTCTCATGACTCCAGCGCACCTGCTCAAGGTCAGGCAGAGCCTTTCTCGCTCCCAAGGTGGTAAAGCCACCGTCTTCTGCAGGAGCGATAGCACAGTCGTGGTTTTCAAGCGAATTCCAAACCTCACGGATCAGGTCGAGGGGAAGCGAAGGGGCGTCGGAACCAATGAAGAGAAGCCTCTCCACTCCGTCTTTTCTTCTCTCCGCATCGATGTGGTTCAAACGCTGGCCAATGTTCCCCGTGCCCTGGGAAACATGAGGCACATCCCCAAAAATGCTTTTCAGCTCATCAGAAGGCTCTGCGCTTGTGAGGGCTAACCGAGGTTCAAGCCCTTCCGACTGAAGCTGGCTCAGGTGATCGGAAAGCACGGCAAGGCAGTGGCGATAAAACTGCACCGACTGGGGAGTGCCAATGCGGCTTCCCAGCCTGGTCTTCACCCGGTCTCGCGCCGGGTCTTTCACAAAAACAATCAATTCACTTCGGCTCATTGAGGGACCAATCATAATCAGAGTAATCAACTTTGATCTTTCCCGCTTTAGCAGCGGCAACGATCGACTCATCTAGGCCCATTTGCTTTGCCACAAATGTGGCATGGTTGCCATGTTTGTTGTCAAAGTCACTTCCATACCACTTGAAGATGCTCGAGAGCACAAATTTTTTCTCCTTCGGGTCCCATTTATTGAAAGTGGTATCGTTCACAAAAGCCTTCGAAACACGTGCCAATTGCTGCTCCAGACGACTCGCCACAAAAGCCTCGGCCAGCAGAGGCGGGCAGCCCACCGAAGCACAGTTTACGGCGAAATGGATTCGTGGTTCGTCAAACTTCTTGCGAATGATGCCGTGCTCCACATGATCTAAGTGGGTTTTTTCACCCAGAAGCTGAAAAAACTTCTTTTTCCAAGGACTGCTGAAAATTCCACCAATGTCTTTAATGCTTTCCAATGGGTAGTTGTCGATAATGAGCTTCAAAGTGAACGCATTGTACGCATTGATCAAAAACGCTAGCTGTTGAGCCTTGGTGAAAGTTTCGTATTTGGCCACAGAAACACCGCTGAGTTCCTTCAAGTAAGCTTCCAACTCAGCAGGCTGCTTTTTCAGTGCGGCATACCGCACTCCTGTTGACGAACCCACCGGAACAACAAACTTCTTGAGAACACCGTCAAAAACTTTGTGACTGTGGTCAAGAGCATAGGCTCTGGAAAAAAATACAGAAAAAAGGAAACCCAGCCACGTTGAGAGGAGCACCACCCTCTTGAATCCATATTTCATCGTGAAACTCCTGTATTAGTCAAGTTATTCCAATAGCATCAACAATTTGCTAACCTGATAGCGAATCGATGAAATGCATACAACTCAATTCTTGCAAACTCGTCAACGGATCACCAGAGTGAGGCCCGACTCAATGAAGACATTCGCCACAGCACTGCTTGCAGTTACATTGTTTTCAGCTTGCAACAAAGACGTCAACTATGGTGCCAGAAATCGCAAGAAGGAGGAGGCCCCCGCCACCCAAAAGCAGAACCTGAACCAAAGCCCCGCAGCTTCGACATCTCCCACACCCACAGATCAACCTGCTGGCCCCGTTCAAGCTGTTTTGAGCGGAACTCCAGCGGCGACCAGCAGCGAGAACAAGCTCGACGTGACGGTGAGCGGAACCAACGTGAAAGAGTACCAGTTTGTTGTGCTGTCGCAGACAAACAGCTGCGCAAATGCCCAATACGGCGAATGGCGGCCTGTTTCACAAAAGATCGATACCCCCCTCACAGTTGCCGGCGTGCAGATTCTTTGTGTGAAAGGGCGTACCGATGCCAGCAACCCTCAAACCAACCCCACAACTCATCAGTGGATCCAACAAGAGCCCCCGATTCTTGCTGCAGCGCTTTCCAATCTCCCCAAAGATGGAAACACAACCGAAAACCTCAAAGTCATTGTGGGAGGGGTTGGCATCACGGAGTATTCCTGGGTTGTTGTTCCTGGAGGTGGCCCTTGCCCCACAACCCCACCAGAAAACTGGAAGGATATTTCCCACCACATCACCGACAATGTGAGCCAGGAAGGAAAATACCGTTTGTGCGTCACAGGCAGATCCGCCACAGGACAACGGCAGGTCGGTTACACGGAGCACACTTGGACTCAAGGCAGAAAGCCACCTCCGCCTCCACCAGAAAATCCAACTCCCGAACACGTCCGCATTGACCTCGTGGACCTCAAAACTGAAGCTTGGAGTAAGGTTTGCTTGTATGTGTCAGGAAACAGACAAGCATTCAAGAAGATCGCCTGCAATAAGCAAGACTCAGATCCGGCCACACCAAAACTCGAGTTCAAGGCCGACGCTTCCAAATGTGTTTCTTTGGAGTTTCGCCTCGAAGTGTTCCCTTTTACCTCCTCGTGCGCAGGCATCGATCCAGAAGCATGCCCCACGGCAGCAACCGCCGACCCCATTCGCCTGAGCAGCAGTGTGGCAGACGCTCGGTTCTTCCAAGTTCTGAGTGCTGAAACCATCACCCCCGATCTCCTCAGATCAAAGGGAATTCTCATGAGCGATCAAACCGATCAGCAAATTTTAGAGGCCCAGAAGAAGGCGAGCGCTTATCTCGCTCAAGCCAAGGGTGCTCAGTCGGTAAGGCTCTACGCAGAAGATCAGAGCGATGCCAATATGGACCGCTTTGAAGGTGGCGAGTCGGCGTCGGCCACCGGCATCGATTTCAATGACTTTGTGATCAACATCCGCACCGTTGACGTGGGCTTTGCCATTCCGGGTCAAGACGTGGACTGCAAGCCCCAACCCCAATGAAACGAGTTTCACCTGATGTGCTTGGCACTTTTGGGAACACAAATCCACCAGCATTGTGCCTTTACCCTGATCTTCAACAGAGATGAATACTACGGGCGCGCCTCTCTCCCCCTTCGTGTTTGGTCAACCCCAAAAGACATGGTCGCCGGGGTCGATCTCAAGTCTGAGGGAACTTGGGCTGCTAGTCATTCAAGCGGTTGCTTTGCAGCTTTGCTGCATCACAGAGACCCAGCACGACGGCGAAAAAACGCCCGACCCCGAGGAGAGATCGTGCGCCTCTACTTCGAGGAGCTCAATCACCTTGGCGAAATCCCTGACGCACGGAGATTTGTTGAGAAGTTGACCCCTGGGCTCCACAACGACTTCAACCTGATCTTTGGACACCACTCAGCACCCCACGTGTACAGCAGCGTGAACCAAACGCTCGAGCCTCTTTCTCCAGGCTGGCACGCCTTTTCAAATGGCTTGCCCAACGATCTTTGGCCGAAATCACGACTTTTGAAGAACTTTGCAGAGGAAACATTTCAAGAAACCGAGCTACAAGCGGCCAAGGGACACGAACGTTTAGAGCTCCACATGCGACGAAAACAAACTTTTCCTCAGGAGACTCTGCCGCAAACTGGTGTGCCAGAACACTTTGAAAAGGCTCTTTCTGCGGCCTTCATTGAAACTCCCCAATACGGAACGATCTCACAGATCCGTTTTTCAATGCACCAAACCGCGACCATGCCGAACCCGTCCCTCATCTGCCATGAGATCAGCTTCGATCCCCATCTACCCTTGGTAGAGACCCGTCTGCAGCTGAAAATGACTCAGTTCAGCCACTCATAGGGAACCGCTGAAAACTGTCCCTTTTCATTGCGCACCACTCGCGCCATGGACAAATCGGGGTCGTGAGTGAAAAACAAAACCGATTCTAGGGTGCTGTCGCAGTACTCCCGCAAGATCTCACGTTTTTCATCAATAAGCCTCTCCGCATAGCGATCGTAACCCATTGTGAGAGAGGCACGCACCCAGGGAGCACCAGGAATGAGATCAGAAGCGTAGAGACACCTTCTTTTCCCATCTGTCACTTCAGCCATCATCAACCCGGGAGTGTGGCCATCTGAAAAACGAAAGTGCAACCACGATCCAAGATCGTGCTCTCCCGATCGAGCCACAAGATGGAAACGATCAGACTGTTGCAAGAGCTCGTTCAGCTCCGGCACAAAAGACGCCCGATCTCGGGGGTGGGGATCAACAGCTCGCGCAAAGTTTTCCTCAGATGTGTAGATTTGGGCATTTGGAAAAAGCAGGCGTTGCGCAGTGCCCTCTTCCCAGGGGCTCAAAAGGCCGCCGGCGTGGTCAAAATGCATGTGTGACAAAACCACGGCATCCACGTCTTCTTCAGAAAAGCCATGACGGCTCAACTCTTCCAACAGCACGTTTTGCGACTCCACCACCCCAAATCGTTCCTTCAAACGCGGTTCAAAGAAGTTACCTATTCCCACTTCAAACAGAACCTTTCTGTCATCGTCTGTGATCACCAACATAGAACGACAATTCAGCGGAATGCGGTTTTCCTCATCAACCTTTACAAATCGTGACCACATTGCTTTGGGCGCGTTGCCAAACATCGCTCCACCATCAAGCTTCTGCGAATTTCCTTTAAGAGAGATGATTTTCATGAGCTCCTCCTTAAAACGGAGGCTGTATCACACATCTGGTTGGCGAAACAGCTGAAACAAGCGCTTGGCAGCCTGTTGTTTTGTTAGAGCTGGCGCCTCCGCCGCCTCATATTGCCGTGCCTGAAGCTCCGCAGGAATATCGTGGAGAAAACGTGATGGCACAGATTGCTTGTGTTTCTTTGCGGCGGAACTTCCATATCGATAGCGGGCGTGGCTCAAATACAAACGTTTCTTGGCTCTGGTCATGGCCACATACATCAACCGCCTTTCCTCTTCTTCACTTCCCTCTTCGAGACTGCGCTCATGCGGCAACACACCCTCTTCCAACCCCATCAAAAAAACGGTGTCAAACTCCAGCCCTTTTGCCGAATGAATGGTGAGAAACTGAACCTGGTCTCCCTCCTCTTCCCGACGAAGGTCGA
>JANQPW010000044.1 GCA_028285285.1 Silvanigrellales bacterium | reverse complement strand
CATCTCAAAAACCCAAAGCGGCAGTTTGGAAATTTACGCCATTTCCACAGCAAGAGCAAAAGCACGGTACAAGCGCATGTGGGAAAGCGACACGATGTTCCCTGTTGCGCAAATGGGCGACCGCACCATTGATTCGCGTGACAACGCGTGGGCCCTGAAGCTCACCCGTGCGCTCGATGCTCAACAAAAACACTTCCTGCAAAATGGCCGCGAACCCGGCGTTGAAGAGTCTGGAGAGCGCGTGAAGGTTGCCGTGATCGACACCGGCATCACCGACCATCCGGAAATCAATGACGTGCATTGGGGTGAGTCCATCAGCTACATTGGGGGCCCAGTGCTTGGCTTTGTGCAGGCTCTCGCCGACAGGGTCGGTGTGTTTGAAGGTCTGTTCGGTTGGAGCCGAAAGTTCCTGAGCATTGAGAACGCACTCGACACCTGGGGGCCCATGATGAACCCCAACCACGGAACTTCTTCTGTGAGTTTGGTGGCCAGCCCTCCCACAGCAGGAAAATCTGTGGACCCGCTCGGCTTTTCGGTGACAGGAACCGCCTATGGAGCTGAGATCTTGCCCGCAAAAGTTTCCAACTCCGTGGTGATGATCACTGGGCGCAACGCTGCCCGTGGCATCCGCTGGGCTGTCGACAAAGGCGCCAAGGTCATCTCCATGTCCATCGGCGGAATCCACACCAAGCCCCTCTATGAAGCTGTGCAGTACGCCGCCGAAAGAGGCGTGGTGATTGTGGCTGCGGCCGGCACGGGAACGGAAGAGTTCACTGTTTACCCAGCCAACTACACTGAAGTGGTGAGCGTTTCTTCCATTGATCAGTCGTGCAAGGCCGACGACCAAACCTCCTACTCCAACTATGTTGACGTGGCCTCTCCTGGTAAAAATGCCTGGTTTGCTCTCACTTTGAAGCACCCCACTGAAGACAAAAAGGTGTACAGCGTGCGCCAAGCTTTCGGAACGTCTCTTTCCACACCCCACACCTCCGGAATCGTGGCCATGTGGATTGCCAAACATGGCCACCAAAACCTGGTCAACCAAGTGGGCGCCAGGAACGTTCCCTACCTCTTGAAGTATTTGCTGCAAAAGTCGGCAAGCTCTAACGAGTTCAACGCCACCCAAGACTGCGCGGGTGGCTTCCACAGCCAAGAGGCGAAGTACCAAGGCAAGCTTGGTGGGGGAGTTATCGACGCGCTCGGCCTCCTCGACGCTGACATTTCAGGAATCACCGAGGAGCAGATGGACACCTACCGATTGGGTGATGCCGAACTCAAACCTCTGGGAACACACTTGAAGGGCCAACTCCAAGATGGCGCCAAAGCCATGCAGGAAGGCCTCCAGAAGAAGTTCCGTGAGTTCATCAAGAACCGAGGCAAGTTCCAAGACTAAGATTTTCCCGAGCTCACTAGACCTCGCCTCCATATCCGCATAAACTCCTTCGCATCTTTGTTGATCGAAATGTTTGTCTCAAAGAAAACGAGACCTGCGCGAGGGAGGTTCCAGCGTGAAGTATTGGATTGGAGCGTTGGTGGTGCTCGTCACCGCCACATCAGTGGCCGAAGCACGCCGCCGTTACGGAATGGCGGGCTGCGGTTTGGGTGCTTTGGTTGTGGGCCGCAAAAAAGGCATGAGCCAAATTTTGGCCAACACCCTCAACGTGACCGGCACCCAATCTTTTGGCATCACCACAGGCACCTCTCATTGCAAAACAGACCGTTCCTTCCGCTCTCGCAGGCGAGCGAGCCAGGAAGTGTTCACTCGCAACAACCTGGCCTCCCTCTCACGGGAGATGTCGTTGGGCTCTGGGCCCGCTCTGAAGGGGCTTCATGTTCATCTGGGTTGTGAAGAAACAAGCTACGAAGCCTTTGGGGAACTGCTCCAAAGTGAGTACAGCTACATCTTCAGCGCTCCCGGTGCGGTGGCCGTGCTCGACTCGGCTGTGACTGTGATTGAAAAACAACCTGAATTGGCCAAACAGTGCCAAGCGTTGAGGGGGTGAACCATGTCCCAGTCTGTTCAAAGAACTCCGGGAGTTGCGCGAGCCTCACTCAGTCTTCTCCTAGCTCTGATCATCGCCGCTCCCTTCACGGCAACCCCGTTCTCTGCGTCGAGCGCCTTTGCACAAGATGACGAGTACAACGACGAAGGTGAAGAGGAAGACTACGACAACGCTGACGAATATGAGGAAGACGAAGAATACGATGAGCCCCCTCGCCGCCGCAGGCGCCGCGGCAGCAGAAGAGGGGGTGATGATCGCGGCTACACCCCTCCTTATGGCATGGCGGGCTGTGGGCTTGGTTCGATGATCATTTCAGAGAATGAAAAGCTTCCCCAGCTTGGAGTTTGGTGGATTGAGTGGGGTGCGCAATTTGCCATCAACACACTCACCAGCATTGCTGCAATTTCAACGGGAGCTACAGCTCCGGGCACGGGTTTCATCGTCTCGAAGTCATGGTCTATTTCCACAGGAACATCCAACTGCACCGATCGCCCCCGTGCGGTTGCTCTCGAACAAGAAGTCTTTGTGGAGGCAAATTGGGCAGCCCTATCGGCCGACGCAGCCATGGGCGAAGGGCCCGTGATTCATGCTTGGGCGGAGCTCTTGGGTTGTGATGAGGAAGAACCCCGCACCCGGCTTTATGCCCTTTCCCAAAAACACCACAGTGAGCT
>JANQPW010000011.1 GCA_028285285.1 Silvanigrellales bacterium | reverse complement strand
TCGCACAAGCCCCATTGGGGAGGTATTCGGCTCGCCGGCAGCATGTGCCGTCCGAAAAGCAGACATCAAACAGCCTCATCTTGAGGCAAAATAACACCCAAGTCGCCCGCTGAGGCTTCCTCGGGGTGACGTTATTCACTCAAATATGGAAGGAGATTCTATGAACCTTGTTTGGAAAAAAGGGAGCATTCTCGCACTCCCCGCCTTGGGGCTCTGCTCTCTGTTGGCCGGCTGTGGCGACTCCACTCCAACAGACCAAACCGGTGCTCAACTTCAGGCAGCATCTACTCCAGAAACCCAGAACCACACCCGACGGTTCACGCAGTCACAAATTGATGCTGTGTTCACAAACGACACCGTGGGCGGGGTTCCCGTGCTGCGGGAGCCTTTGGTTGAGACCTACACCTCTCCCAGCCAAGCGCCTGATCTGGTGGAGGAGTTGGGAGATTTCACAGTTGCTGCCGAGTTTTGGGGCTATCTAAACCTGGCAAGCGCGCCGGGCTCTCTCTCCAAAGCACGTTTTGCCCTCACATTTGAAGCTGTCTCTCAGTGGACACAGACCGGAGATTCCACCGGCGACTTCCTCTTTCAAGATGCGTACACAACCGACGCCAGTGGCCGCCGCATTCCCGACGAGCTTGATGGCGTGATTTCAGGAGGAGACGAATCACGATTTGCGCGCACGCGCATGAATGTCGCCATTGCCACCCTCACAATCGACCTCGGTGTGCGCATGGTTGATGCAGGCAATCGTTTGGAAACCCACCTTGTGAACGTTCGGCCCGTGTCGGCCCCCCTTGTGGGCCGGATCATTGACACTGGCAACTTTAAAACCAAATTTGAACTCTATCCCTACCGAGGTGGATATTTGGCCTATGGCTCCACGGCTGCGACCCTCGAAAAGCTCCAGGATCGCTTCGACCCCGAGAAGCTCGTCGCCCAGGTTGAAAGCATGTACCGCTACCTCCACACCAAGCTCATCGGCAACTGAAAATCAAGTTTTTCTTGAGCTTGACCCACCTCTTCTGGCGGTGCTAGCGTCCTGAAGTGCAGGAAATGTTTCCACCAACACTTCAGGAGCCATTCATGAAATTAACACAAGCCATTCCAGTCGCTTTCGCTGTTTCAGGGTTTGCCTTCACAGCACATGCTGACCAATGCGAAAAAGTGCAAACCACCTATCAGTGCACAGACACCACTGCGAACGGCGAGACAGCGACCCTCACCCTCACACCTGAAGACCTTGATGAAAGCTCAGACTATTTCACAGGAACCGTTTGCGCTTCCAGCGAAGAGGAACTTCAAGCCGCTGAGTTGTGGATGCCTGAGCACGGTCATGGAAGCGCTCCCATCGAATTCTTGCCACCCCTTGAAGGGTGCACAGGTGTCACAAATGTCTATTTCCTCATGCCTGGCATGTGGGAATTCCGCGCCACCTTCGCAGATGGCGACACTGCTGTTTTTGTGATTCACAGGGATGGCGAGCATGGGCACTGATTTCTTGAGAAAAGCTTCGGCCCGGTCGCTTTCGGCTCTC
>JANQPW010001055.1 GCA_028285285.1 Silvanigrellales bacterium | reverse complement strand
GTGCTCTCGGCCCTCGACTCAGCAACGGCACGGCCATCGCAAGCCGCACACCTTGTTCTGGAACCCCTGGGGCACACAGGAAGAGTGCAGATTGTGGAGCGAAGAGAGTTTGGTTCAGGCGTCTACGACTATCAAAACAAGCTCAAAGGTGTTCTGGTGAAACCAGAAACCCGTCTCCTGAGAAAAGTCTTCGCTCCCCTCACGGGTTGTGAGTCGTTCTGGCAACGCCGCGACCGGTAACCATCAATCAAAGGCCAGCACAAACCTCACAGGATCGTCTGGCTGTGTCCAAAGCTCCATTCCTGTGGGGTTGATGGGAGCCGACACTCTCCACCTATCGAGCCAGAGGAAAGCGACCCCTTCAAGAAAAATCACAGATACGGATTTCTGATTTTGCTTGACCACATCAGAACAGGCTTCAGCTGGCAAGAGATTGGGGGCGTCTGCTTGCCACTGCTGCACGGCACACTTGCCCTGGGCCGCCCACTCAGCCGCCAAGTCGGGAGGAAGCGGTGTGAGAAGCCAGGTGTCCGTTGTGAACTCGTAGAAGAAAGTTCGGCTCCGCACCTGTTCGGGGTTGGGCAGAGCCCCAGAGGCGTGTTCCAAAGGCGCTTCGGAGCCGGGGAGGAGGGGGCCTTGCACGATCTGCTGAGTTTCTGCACCTGCCTCCACGGGAAGACCAGAAAGCGAAGAGAGATAGCTCAAAACCTCCTGACGAGATTCACCCCTGGCCTGGAGAGCCACACTTCCCGAAAGAACCGACGTCACACGAGCGCTTTCGCCACTGCAGTCTTCGCTCGAGAAAGCCTTTTGCACCATGGTGAACCTCTCTTCACCAAAACTCAGAATGAGTGACACAGCCCGAACACTCGGGTCGAGCTTCAGAAGCTGGTGTGTTGCCTCTTCTTTGCCAAGGGGAAGCTTGTGACAGGAAGCGTGAGAGTCTCCCAACAGCGCGGGCGTGACCGTCACCGTGAATTCCGCGCGGGCAACTGTATCTGGTGCCTCCCCCTCCTTTCCAGAATGAAATGAAATGGCAATGCGAGGCTCATCTGAACGCTGAACGAGGAAATAGAGATCGACCCAAGACGAAGTGCCCGCAGCAGTAGCCAGCTCCCCCCGCGTTGCTCCCTTGGCTGGTTGGGTGCAAGCTGCGTTGGAAAAAACAGAAACGTGATTGTCTGCCTGCTCTGAAATGTCCAAAAAGCTGCCATCGGCCTGCCGTGTGGAAATGGAAAGAATCGCGGCGGGAGCAACCTCTCTGGTGACGAGGAACGTGAGAGGAGTGCATGATCCGGCAATGAATGCCGAGATTTCATTGGAAAGCTCAAGTCCATCGAAGATGCCCTCTTCCACACCACGACCGCTGTAGACTTCTTCTTCAAGACTGCCAGCATTTTCCTCCCTTTCTTCGCTTCCCGGCGCGGGGCTTGGCTTTGTTGTTTATGTTAGGGAGAATAAAATTATTGCTTAGTTTCTCCTCCCCTTTAATCCATGTCCC
>JANQPW010001053.1 GCA_028285285.1 Silvanigrellales bacterium | reverse complement strand
CCGCACCAGAGCAAAAAAGTTTTCAATGGCCGAATTGACCATGAGCTGGGCCACGTCTTTGGACACATTTCGCAACACTTGCTCTTTGCGGGCTGAAATGAAGTGGGTGGCCTCTTTGGGAATATCTTTGCTGGCTTCCTTAAAGAGGTCGAGCCCTGACCACAGGGTTCGCTTCACCAAGTCTCCACCCACCTTGGCCAGGTCTTGAAGATCTTCACGAGAAAGGCCTTTAGCACCTCCCTCATCTTCTTCCATGGAGTTTTCTTCATCATCAAAATCAGTGAAATCTACGGGCATGAAGCTCCCCCTCGATCGGAGCTGTTTCAAAACCAGCTCTATAACGCCCGGTTCTTCCCAGGTGCCGTCATTTCAACAGCAATGAGTCTGTAGCATGGTCAGGGCCATGTCAAACTGTCGCCGGTTGCCCCAAAGAAGGCAAAATTGGGTCTGTGTGAGCCATGAATCACCGACCTCTTTCGCACGAGCGACAATCAAACCTTGCATTTTCAAATTCTGTGTTTCAAAATGCAAGGAAAGGAGCTGTGATGCTTTTTAGACATGTGATGCCTCACATTCAAGAACTTTTGAAACTTTTTCCGTGTGTTGCGATACTGGGACCAAGACAATGCGGTAAGACGACTCTTCTTAAAGAAGTTCTTAAGAACACCCCATTTTTCGATTTGGAACGCTCTTCAGACATTCAGGCTGTTCAGTCTGACCCCGATCTCTTTCTGGACTCCTACGACACCCCTATTGTGATCGATGAAGCTCAGCTCTGTACTGAGCTTTTTCCAGCACTCCGGGTCGCGATAGACAATCAGCGCCACCTTCCCGGTCGCTACCTGATTTCCGGTTCCAGCTCTCCAGAGCTTCTGAGATCTTTGTCTGAGTCGCTGGCCGGACGTGTCGCGACCGTCGAACTTGCACCTTTCTCTTTTCTGGAAGCGATGGGATCTCCACCTCGATTTCCAGATCTCATTGTCTCAAAGCCCACACCTAAAGACTTTCTGGGTGTTCTGACACAAAGACACAGCCAGGTAAAAGTCGGAGAGCACTTCTTGAAAGGAGGCTATCCCGAACCCTTTCAAAAACAAAACGAAAGGTTCTGGAACCTCTGGTTTGACAACTACGTTCAGACTTACATCAACAGAGATATTGGTTCCTTGTTTCCTAACCTGAACAGAGAAAGGTTCCGTCGGTTCATTCACTGCCTCAGTTCCATGTCTGGTGAAATTGTGAACTTTTCCAATGTGGCGAGAACAATCGAAGTGTCGCAACCAACGGCAAAAGACTATTTTGAAATTGCTCATGGAACCTTTGTTTGGAGGCAGATTCCCAGTTTTTCAAAGAGTTCTTCGAAGCGTATCGTCAAACACCCAAAAGGGTATTTGCGTGACTCGGGTTTAGCCAATTTCCTGCTGCGAATTCATGAGCAAAAACAGCTGATCTCCCATGCCCGTGTTGGAGCCCTTTGGGAAGCCTTTGTCGTTGAGGAACTGATTCGGTCTCTGCAATGGGCCGGAGTGCCGTGTGATCTTTCCTACTATCGGACATCGGCTGGAGCCGAGGTCGATTTCGTTCTGGAAGGCAGCTTTGGGCTCATTCCCATCGAAATCAAACACGGGACCACGGTTGATAGGAAGTCACTGAGAGGCATCAGCGGCTTCATAGAAGATTTCGGCTGTAGCTACGGTCTTGTGATCAGTAGGGATTCACAACCGCGCTTGCTGAGCGAAAAAATCGTAGGGATCCCTTTTACAGGGTTGTGAGAGCGGCATGAAGCTTCCCCTCGATCGGAGCCACTTCAAAATCAGCTCTACGACGCTCGGTTCTTTCCAGGTGAGGTCATTTTCGCCCGAAGTCTTTTCACGAAGTCTCTCGCTTCATCATGGCCTGGGCTCAACTGCAAAACAGTCTGTAACATGCTCAAGGCCTTTTCAAACTGCCCACACTGCTCCAAAGCAAAGGCCAAATTGAAGCGGTACTTGGGGTTATCTGGGTTCAGCTTCACCGCACGGGTGTAGTGGCGAATAGCCTCCGGGTATTTTCCCGCCTTGATGTAGGCCAAACCGACCTTGCCCTCTAGCTCCGGTGAGGAGCCGTAGGTTGCAAGTTCAGCAAGCGATTCGGCTTGCTCGGTGTGGCGCCCGAGTTTTCCATAGAGTTTGGCTTTGTAACGAAGCGCATCACGATCATCATCAGCAGCGAGCAAATAGGCCTCAATGGCTTGGAGAGCGGGCTCATACTCCTTGCACATTTCATGGAGCTTCGCTCGGTACAAATAAACTTCCACGCGACTCTTATCGGTTTTGAGTTGATCTGTGAGCAACTGGTGAGCGCGTTGGGTGTCCCCAATGGAAACACAAACCTCCACAATTCCTTGCAGAGCCTCTCGTGAGTTTTTAGCCAAACGCCGGGTCTTGAGGTAGTAGTGAAGGGCCTTCTCATGGTTGCCGAGAGACGTGAGGATCTGCGCCATCTTGATGAGCAAACTCCCGTCTTTTGGCGAGTCCACAATGGCCACCCTCATTTGTGCAAGAGCTTCTTCGTCTTTGCCCTGATCCAAATAGAGATCGGCCAGGAGCATGCGCCTGTGGGGCTGTTTTCCATTGACCTCGAGCTCCTGCACCAGAGACTCAATGGCAAGCCGTGGCTTGCCCATGGCCAGGTAGATCTCCACCAGAAGAGCATGCGCAGGAAAGAAGAGTTTGTGATCCACAACTGTTTTGCGCAATCGCTTAAGTGCGGCCGTTCGATCTCCCATAAGGAAGTCGATCCGAGCCACACCCACATGGGCGCGAGCAGAGAGTTGATCGTTGTGCTGGGTGCGAATGTAGTGTTCCCGAGCCTGCTCCAGCTCACCCTCAAAAACCAGCTGGTCGGCCTCCCTCATGAGCTGGTCGCGACGGCTTGGCTTACGATACTTCTCAACATTCTTGACAACCTTTGACAGCAGCTCATCGGCTTCAAAAGGCTTGAGAACATAGTCACTCACACCAAACTCGCTGCTG
>JANQPW010001051.1 GCA_028285285.1 Silvanigrellales bacterium | reverse complement strand
AAGAAAACCACATTCGCGCCGCAGCGTCTGCAGGCCTCTCTCTGAACGAGCTGATCACTGAAACAAGGAAACAATTGCCCCTTCTTTCGGGGCTTGAGGTGGAAGTCACCACCCTTGATGAGATGTGCACGGCCGTGGAGTCGGGGGCAGATGTGGTGATGCTTGATAATTTTTCCGAAGAGGATTTGCTCGAAGCCGTTCAAATGCGCAAAAATAGGGGTTTTAGCGCCCTTTTTGAGCTCTCAGGGAATCTCGACCGCATTGCCCCCGAGAAGTTGGCTCGGAGTGGTGTTGACTTTATCAGTATGGGAGCGCTGATCCATCAAGCGCCTTGGGCTGACATCAGTTTGCAGTTTGAAAAGGTCATATCATGAATGAGGAATCGATTCCCTGTTACAAGGCTGTTCGGGTGACCTCCACAATGGATCTTGCGGCCGAGCTGGCACGTGAGCCGTCTTTGTCGCAAAGGCTTTTTGCGGTTGTTTCTCTGGTGCAGGAAAAAGGTCGAGGACGAAGGGGGAGAGAGTGGGTTCAACCCCAAGAAAAAGAGCTTGCGACCAAACATAAGAAGGACTTGAAAAAGAACCTGCTGCCAAAGCTGTCCGATCTGGAGTCCTTCGCTTCTCTCCAGGAGAGCCATCTTCACGAAGACGACATTCTTCCGCTCACTGTGAGCATTCCCTCTGAAAAAGTGAAGATTCCCGTGGAGTGGTGTTCCATTGCTGCGGGTTGTGCCGTGTTTGATGCGATTGAAGATCTGTCTCTTTTTTTGAGCACGGTTTACCCGCAGATTGCCTGGGGAGAAGGGCAAAATAAGGAGCCTCTGGATCCACAACGACGGGGCGGGGGCCTTGCAGGTATTCACTTGAAGTGGCCAAACGACATTGTGTATTGGCAGTCCGACCGAGATGCCACACCTGTCTGGAAGCTGGCCGGAATGTTGGTTGAGCTGTCTTCCCGGGGCAAAACGTTTGAGCGTCTCAATCTGGGCTTGGGGCTGAACTTTTTCCAGGCTCCGGAGGTTGACGGAGCAGCAGCTTTGGTTGATGCGCTGCATGGAACTTTGATGGGTGAGGAGCCCTCTTCTGCCCATAAAAAGTACTTGAAGTGGAAAAATGATCCGGAAGTCCGTTCTACGGTGCTTCAGCGTTTCTTGGAATCTTTGGAAAGAGAGCTGATAGAATATCTCACAGTGCCCCGCACTGTGGGGCAGCTGCGGAGCCTTGCGTTGGCCAGAATGATCCCTCTTGAGACTCCTCTTCGGGTTGATGGAGAGTCGGTGAGTCTTCCCTTTGAGGGTTTGGGAGACGATGCTTGTCTGCTTTTGTTGGGGCCACACGGGGCTGAGCCTAAAAGGGTCTATGCCGGTGATGCGTCCATTTCTGTTGGTTCCACAACCCCGAGGCAGCCTGATGCCAGTGTGGTTGCACAAGTGGCACTGGCAAACACCTCAAGGTCTCATCTTGAGTTGTTGATTGATTTTGGGAACACTCGCTGTCACTGGGGTGTGAAGGCTCAAAGTCAGCTGGAGTCGGGGCATGTTACTTATGAAGCAATATCTGCACAACAATCTGCCGCAGTTTCAGACGACTCCCTGCGCGACTTGCTTTCAGCTGTGCAGCCTGTGCGGCGTGGCAACCTCCAACTCATTTCGTTCAGTGTGCGAAACGACAGTGACACAGAACGCCACCTCCGTTCTTTAGAGGCGTTGTTGGAGAGTGTGTTTCCCGAAATGAAGATCAGCTCGCACAGCCTCACAGTGAAGGATCTGTTGCGACCATTGCCAGCTTGGCAGGCAGCCCTCCATGGTTACGGCTCAACGGTGGGGATTGATCGAGCCCTTAAAATGTTTTTTGCAGGCATTCAGGCCGATAGGGCCAAAAATCCGGTTGCCGTGCTCTCTTTGGGAACAGCAACAACACTTGAGATTGTTGGGCCCGGAACGGATCTTTTGGAGTCTATGATTCTTCCAGGCATTCAAATGAGCTTTGACGCCCTTGCGGAGCGCACGGCTCAGTTGCCAAGGCTTGAGTACCACGAACTCGCTTCTCACGACTTTGAACTTCAGGGGGGGAAAGGCACGGTCGCTTCCCTGGCACGTGGCGTTGTGAAAAGTCTTTCCTATGTGGTGAGCCAACTTCACGCAAAGCATGGTCTTGTTCAGCTCTGGGTTTGTGGGGGCAGCTCTGCTCACTTTGTCGCTGCGCTTCAGAGTGAGCTCTTTTCGCTGCCGGGCCTGGTGGTAGAGGTGGAAGAGAATCTTGGTCTATTGGCCCTGTCGAAGTGGTTGCGTCAGTTTGGAAGGGATCTCGATGCACAAGAATCAGAGTCATTCCAGCCGTTGCTTGCTCACGATATTGGAGCCCATGGTTCTGTTGACTCTGAACAGGCAGGTGGTCTCAGTGAAGTGAAGAGCTTCTCAGAACCATTCTCAGAATTGGGAGAGCGAAGCCAGAAAATCGCGGCATCGCTCTCACAAGGTCGAAAGCACTTTCGGTCGAGAACGGAACGCGTGCCTGCTGAAGAAGATTTTCGCCGGCTCGGAAGTCGAATAGAGACCCATGGTGTGGGAGAACGCATTGATCGTTATCTGGGAATGCGTTTTCGATTTCACCCAAGGGAAGAGTGGCGCGAACGCATTTTGGCTGGAGAGATTCTCATAGAACGCAATGCTCCCCGAGTGCGTCCGAAACCTCACACACCTGAGCTTGTTGCCGCTAAGCACACCTATCGCCTGAAGCCTTATGATCAGCTCTGGATGTATCAACCCCCAGAGTACGAACCGGGCTTCGTGAGAGACACTCGAGTGGTGGCTGACACCGGTGATGAAATTGTTTTTCATAAACCGGGAAACCTCGTTGTGCACGCAACTGGACTCTATGGACGAAACACATTCTTAGATGTTTTGCAGGAACTGGGTCACGCATCTGTTTTTCCTGTTCATCGCATCGACCGTGAAACAAGTGGTCTTTTGGTGTGTGCTCGGAGCACTGAAAAGCGGCGCTTGCTTGCTGACTCGTTTAAAGATGGGCTTATGGAGAAAATGTATCTGGCCATTGTTCGCTCAGCTGTTTCGCTGCCAGAGGCATTTGTTGTTGAGGCGGGCATTGGTCCTGCTTTGGACTCCGAGATTCGGCTGAAGATGTGGGTGGGAGAGAGCCCCGAGACACAGAGCGCTCGCACAAGATTCCTCAGGTTGGCTCAGTCGGCTGGGTATGGGCTTGTGGCCTGTTTTCCTGAGACAGGGCGTACCAATCAGATCCGGGTTCACCTGGCGGCAGCCGGTCATTGGATCATCGGTGATAAAATGTACCACCCCTACGAAGAGGTGTTTCTTGACTTCTACGAACACGGGCTCACCCCAAGCGTGCTCGAGGCCATCGAAATACCTCGACACGCGCTGCACAACACGGCTATCGACTGTTCCCGTTCGGTTGAAGGTTTGAGCCTGTTTGAGGATGGACCCATTGTTTGCCCATTGTCGCAAGACCTCATGGAGTTTGATCAGGTGCAAATGCTTTTGCAGAAAGCCGGAATGGGCACCAATGAAGAGGCACAAACTCGGGCCTTTCGTGAGGTTTTTGAGAAGATGAAGTGCGAGGAGCATTTTGCCTCTTTGGAGCCCACGCTCTTCACGTGTGAAAACCTCAGTGGGTTTGCGCCGTCTGCGTTGCCCTGGAAGAGTGTTTTGGGGAAGTACACACCCACCTCATCGACTGTAAAGTCATTGAATCGTGGTGGCCCTGGCCAGAAGCATGACCGAGGATTGCTGTGAGGGATTTGTTGGAGCTGGGTGCGGAGCCTTTTGCTATTTTTTCCGATGTTCATGCCAACATGTCAGCTCTCAAGGTCTGTTTCCAAGACCTGCGACAACAGGAAGCCAAGTGGGGCTGTCGTTTTTCTTGCTTTAACTTGGGAGATGCAATTGATGCAGGACCACGACCAAGTGAAGTTGTGAAGCTTCTGAAACAGAACTGCCAAGTTCACATTCTTGGAAATCATGAAGACTACTTGATTGAGCACCAGGAAGGGAAGAATTCTCGGAGGTACTCCTCAGCCCTTTGGCGGTTCATTCCCTGGACTCTTCACGATTTGGGCGGGGAGGGCTTTGCAGATTTTTGCAAGGAGCTTCGTTTCAGTTGGTCTTCTCCAGACGGATTCTTCCGCTTGATCCACGCATCTTTTGAGCGCAACGATCGCATGCCTGCTTTTCTGGAGTGGGAAGGTGTGCCGGAGGCAGAAGACAGAGTGTTTGATGGTTCTTGTGAGCGTTTGACCCTAATGGGTCACACCCACATCTCAGGAATTTATCGCCAACCTCAAAACGAGCTGTGGGTGAATGCAGGGAGCGTGGGGTACCCTTTCCTGAAGAAGCCAGCAAAAGTGAGGTGGCGTCCGCACACCAACTATGTTTTTGGCGCATATCTTCCTGAAAAACGAAGGGTTTGGTTGTGCGTGCGAGTCTTGGCCTATGATTTGAAGGATCTTGTTGCGGATTGGGTTGGAGCTGGAGTGCTGGAACATTGTGCCCCGTATTCCCGAGCTATTTTCCTGCAGGCCGTGCTGAATCAGAGCATTGTCTTTCAGGCTTTTCGTAAGTTCACACAGCAGAAGCTTTCTGAAGAGCAACTGGCCACGGCACTTGCTGCTCATCTTCAAGAAACTGGACTGAATGAGGAGTGTGAGCGCATTCTCAATGAGGTGAGTTGAGAAGGTCTTCCTTCCACTTTTCCAAAAGGGCACTGACACTGATTTGTGTGGCGTCTCCCTCTGTCCGGGTGAGAAATTTCAGTTCATCTGGAAAGCCGGGCAGGATCTCACGAGTGTCTTTGTTGATGGGGCCCTCGCGCACCTCGAGAAGCGACGTGTCTTTTTCAAGGCAAACCACACTGAAAAATTGAGAGCCGGGAACTTCAATGGCCAAATTGCCTTTTTCGCCGTGAAGCAGGGAAGCTTTTTCTGTTTCGCCATTGTCATTGAAAAAAATGATGCCCGCACTTCCCTTGAGAAGCACAAAAAGCCGAAAAGGAGCTTCCCCGAGCTGGCGGTGCGGCTGCATGTAAGTTGTTGGCTGAAGCACCCGAATGATGCGTTGAATGGGTTCTTGCACGTCATGCATGTTGCGTTGTTTTCGCTTTCGGGGAGAAGACTGCGCTGCTAAGGCGTACTCGGCCAGTTGGTTTTGTGAAATGACTTTCGGTTCAGAATCCGGCATGAACCCTTCTCCCCGCAGAAAGTGTGAAACTGGGTTGAGTGTACATTCCTGACTCGCAGATTCAACAGGGTTGGAGCTCAAGTCTGTGACTCCGGCAAGCATTGGCTAAGGAGAGCTCAGTTTGATTTGAGGCAGTTGAAGGGCCGCTTTGCTTTGGCTCCTCGAGTCGTCTGAGTCGGCAAACACCCAGATGCCAATGAGCCGAGAAGTTTCACTGAGTGCCTCAGCCGCGGGGAGGCAAGTCGAGATGCTTTCGGGAGTTTCCTGGTGAAGTGCAAAGCGGGTGGATTCGGCATGGGGCACATTGCGATACGTGATGTGGCGGGTGAGCGGTGAAGAGCTGCAACTCGGCTTATGGTGTTGCGAAACCAAGTTGTGGAAGATCACATGGCTGATGTTGTCACGATCTGTCTCGGTTTTCCAAGCTTCGGGAAGCGGTAAATTGCTGGCTCCCGAGTCGAAGACAAAGCCCACTCTCACAGCCGCGTCATCGGCAAGTGGCTTGAAGAGCCCAATGAGCCCAGTGTTTCGAGGGTCGGGGTGTCTCTGGGCTTTCCAGCGCCAACTCACGCGTTCAACAGCAGACCACACAACTGGTTTGGGAAGTCTCCAAGCATATCCACCGGCGTTGCCCTGTGTGGAGAGGCTCCAAATGGAGCCAGGTTGCACCGAAACCGCGGGTAAAGGCAACGACTTGACCGGTGTCTCTTTCCAAAGCCCTATGTCGGGGTTTGTGTGCAAGAAAAAAGGCATGAATATTGGCCCATCCGAAAAGTGTCGTTGTGCCCCTTCGAGGCAAATGTTACAGAGGTCCGGTGAGTTTTGGAAGGGAGAATCATGGGTGAAGAGAACTTGACAAATCAGAGTATTTCAACTCGTTGTGTGCATGCCGGGGTGGAACCAGAACCCATTACGGGTGCGGTCATGACGCCTATCTTTCAGACCTCGACCTATGCTCAATCAGCTCCTGGTGAACACAAGGGTTATGACTATTCCCGGGGCGGTAATCCCACACGTGATGCTTTGGAAAAGAGTCTAGCGGCTTTGGAAGGGGCTCAGTTTGCGTTGAGTTTTTCGTCGGGACTCACGGCCATACAAAGCATCATCCATGGCCTTGAGCCGGGCGACCACGTGGTTGTGTGTGACGATGTTTATGGAGGCACGGGGAGACTCTTTCGGCAGCTCTACACAAAGTTCGGTATTAGCTTTGACTTCGTGCCTCTGGTCGATGCTGAAACTGTGGGGTCGCATCTGCGGGCCAACACGCGGATGATTTGGATTGAAACGCCAACAAACCCTTTGCTGCAGATCATCGATATCTCCGCTTTGGTCAAATTGGCAAAAGAAAAGGGTGTCACAACGGTTGTTGACAACACCTTTGCGACTCCTATTTTTCAGCAACCCCTCTCTCTCGGTGCCGACATTGTGATCCACAGCCTCACCAAATACATCGGTGGGCACAGTGATGTGGTCGGGGGAGCTGTGATGACAAACGACTCTGCCTGGGCTGAAAAGATCAAGTTCTTCCAGTTTGCCGCAGGCGGTGTGAACTCGCCTATGGAGTGTTTTCTGCTCTTGCGGAGCATCAAAACTCTTGATGTGCGCATGCACCGACATCAAGAAAATGCCCTGCAGTTTGCAAAAGAGGCCGAAAAACTCGGGCCTGTTTCTGAGGTGGTGTTTCCAGGTTTGGAAAGTCATCCACAGCACGCTCTCGCAAAGGAGCAGATGTCGGGATACTCTGGCATGGTGAGCGTGCGTTTGAATGCAGATCTCAAAGGCGTGACCCGAGTTGTGAATGCTTTGAAAGTGATCACCTTGGCCGAGAGTTTAGGTGGTGTGGAGTCTCTGGTGAACCACCCCGAAACAATGACGCATGCAAGCGTGCCTCCTGATCATCGCAAAAAAATTGGTATAACGCCTGATCTTTTACGCTTTTCCATAGGAATCGAGTCTGCGGACGAGTTGATCCAAGACTTTGTGCAGGCACTCGAAAAACTGTGAGATCGACTGATTTCCCGTTTTGTTCAAGTTTCCAGGTTCCTGGCCGATGACCAGATCGAGCAGTTTCGGCCAAGGAGTGCTTGAATGAAGGGAAAAAAGGAAAACCTGCAGAGAGGTCAGCGGCCCGGTTTGGGGCCAGGAGACGATCTCATGCTGCTCAAGCTCATTCTCGATGAGCACCCGCGCCTGCGCGATCGCGTGGTGCGCTATATCGAAAATTACCAGGCCAAAACTGAAGAAGAGAAAAAGAAATTAGCGGAACGTTTCGGCAATTGAAACTCTCGTGGTAGGGTCCGGTCATCTTTGAAGCTGGCAGGAACTGAGCGAGAGGTGTTTGGTGAACCCATGCAAATTCTTTTTCACTGCGGGATGGTCCGCCCTTGTCCTTCTTTTTTCTTTTGTGGCTTCGGTGATGCCGCATCAAGCACAGGCCGCCGTAACATGGGAAGAGCAGGCGGAGCGCTTACAGAATGTGAGTGCAACTCTCCTTGATGCCGCACCGGTGAGTGTGGTGCAGCCCAGTGGCCTTGTGTTGGCGGCGGGT